>JASLZV010000082.1 GCA_030754715.1 Phycisphaerae bacterium | reverse complement strand
CAGCGAGTATTACACCAGATTCTACGGGCCGGCCGCCGGGCAGGTGCGGGAGTTTATCGAGGCCCTCGAGGGGCGATGGTGTGACAAGAAGGTCCGAAAAGCATCCGGCGCACTTCCCTATCAGTATGGCTCTTCCAATGCCCGCGTCTGGTGGGAGTTTCTCGGGACGCCCGATTTCATCAAGAAGGCCGAGGCCCTGATGGCCAAGGCTCAAAAGGCCGCCCCGGCCGGCAGCGTCTATGCCAGGCGGGTGGATCTGCTCGACAAGGGCATCATGCAGCTAATCCTCAACAATCGCAGGAACTACGCCGGCTCGGGCCTGGCTAAACTGCCCGCCATACCGGAGATCGACGTGCCCATCGGCCCGGCGCCGACGATTGACGGCCGGGGCGACGAAGCCCTCTGGGGGAAAGTCCCCTGGCAGGGCATCACTCGAACCAACATGAACAAGGGGCTGACCTTCGGCTCGCGGTTTCGGGCCGTTGCCGACCGTAGCACGCTGTATCTTCTGATCGAATGTACCGAACCGTTTACCGAAAAGATTCTCGCCGAGATGGCCGAGGGCGGTCCGGCCGTCCTGTTTGACGATTCCCTGGAGATCTTCATTGACAGGGACTCGGGCGACGGGAAGTATTACCAACTCGGCTACAATACGATCGGCGGCGTTTTCGGCGCGTTCATCGACAGAACCGGCACCGAGAAAGAGGCCGCCACCTGGAAGAGCGCCTCGAAGGTGAAGGTCACGCTCGAGCCCAACAAGAAATGGATCGCCGAGATCGCCATACCGTGGAAGAACATCTCCGACGGGCCGGTGATCGCCGGTCAAACGTGGAGACTGAACGTCTGCCGCAACCGGCGGGCGGGCGTAAAGATGGTCGAATACAGCAACTGGTCGGTCTGCGGCGGCGGGTTCCACAATCCCGCGCGATTCGGCAAGATAAGTTTCAGGCGGCCCGAGGCGCGATAGCGCCGTGGGAGCGAAGGACCGCGTAATAAAGGATGTGCTATGTCAACAATAGATGTGTCGGCGATCGACGTTCACGCCCATTATGGGACGGTGCACCATCAGGCCGGCGATGCGACATTGAAGGATCGGTTGATGACAGGTGATGCTCAAACCGTCGTCCGCCGTGCGCGCATGGCCAATACTCGCCTGACGATTGTCTCACCCCTGCTGGGGCTTATGCCGAGGTTCGGCGCCGACTCGGTGGCCGGAAACATCGAGGCCGTCCGAGTTGTTGCCGAGACCGAGGGCCTGGGCCAGTGGGTGATCGTGGACCCCCTGAAGCCGCAGACCTACGACCAGGCCGTCGAGATGCTTGCCGCCCCGGGGTGCTTCGGTATCAAGGTCCACCCCGAAGAACACGGGTATCCTATCGTGGAACATGGTGGGGCCATTTTCGAATTTGCCGCCGAACACAAGGCGATCCTGCAGACCCACAGCGGCGAGCAGAACAGTCTGCCGGAGGATTTCGTCACCTTTGCCAACGAGTTTCCCCGGGTAAAACTCATTGTTTCTCACCTCGGCTGCGGCTGGGACGACGACCCCGCTCACCAGGTCCGCGCTATCCAGGCCTCCAAGCACGGCAACGTCTTTACCGACACCTCCAGCGCAGTGGGCATTACGTCCGGTCTGCTGGAATGGGCCGTGGCGGAGATCGGCGCCGACAGAATCCTCTACGGCACCGACACGCCCCTGTATTTTGCCCCCATGCAGCGGGTGCGAGTTGACAACGCGGAAATCTCCGACGAAGATAAAAGAATGATCCTCTGCGAGAACGCAGAGTGGCTTTTTAATCTCTAGAATCCGCGGGAGCATATTATGGCACGACTGACAGCGGAAGAACTTCGCGGCATCTGGGCCGGCGTGACGATGGTCTGGGACGAGGATTATCGCTTCGATGAGCAGACGTACGCCGAGAACATCGAACGGATGATAGCCGCCGGGGTCTACGGCCTGTACACCACCGGCAGCACCGGCGAGTTCTACGTCATCGAGTATGATGAGTTTTGTCGAATGGTGGACATCGAGGCCGAGTTGTGCGGTAGGGCGCAGAAGCCCCTCCAGATCGGCTGCTGTTCGGACGCCACCGCCAAGACGATCAAGTTGCTGGAGTACGCCGCCGACAAGAAGGAGGTCGGCGCCGCACAGATCAACATCCCATACTGGATGAAACTGACCGACCGCGAACTGCTCCAGTTCTTCAAGGACCTTCACACCGCATGCCCCGACATGCCACTGGTCCATTACAATATCCCCCGGACCAAGCGGTTTCTGAACGCTCCGGATTACCTGCGCATCCTCGAAGTTGCGCCGAATCTCATCGGCGTGAAGTACACGTTCGCCGGAAGCCATTTCGGCCAGTTGCAGGACTCGATCATGATGACTCCGAATCTGTCGTACTTTGTCGGCGAGAGCCTGCTGGCCTCCGCCATGCAACTGGGCGCACGGGGAAGTTACAGTTCGCTGATCGCCACCGACCCCAGGTTTGTCCTGAAGATGTACGCCCTGGCCGAATCGCACCAATGGGATCAGGCCATTGAGATGCAAAAACGTCTTGCCGAGTTCTGCAACGACTGCGCAGCCTTCGTAAGCCGGCGGGACGAGGTGGTGATGGACCCGGTTTTTGACAAGGGTCTGGCCGTGGCGGCCGGGTGTCTGCTGGGGCACCAGCGATGCCGTCCGCCGTATATCGGTTGGAGCGACCAGACAATCGCTGACCTGCGGGTTTGGCTGAAAGAAGACTATCCCGAGTTCGTCTATCCTGACAACTAGCCGGGGTAACTGACAAAAGGGAACCCGCCAGTGCGATATGAGCTGATGTTTCCGGACCAGATCCGCCAGGCCATAAAAGAGTCGTGGCCGGTTGTTTTGCCTGTAGGAGTGCTGGAGTACCACGCGGAGCACTGCGTTGTCGGCGTGGATACGCTGCTGGTGGTCAGGGCAGTCGAACTGCTGGAAAAGGAATTGGATCTTGTGATCCTCCCGCCGTTTTACTATGGGGCGGGGAGTTACGTGGTCGAGTCGCCGGAGCAAAGGGGGACGATCCAAGTCGACTCGGATGCCTTGAACAGGTTCGGGCGCGAACTGTTCCGATCGCTGCTTCGGATCGGGTTCAGGAACATCCATCTTTTCATTCATCACCAGAGCGAGAACTTTGTGGCGGGCATGCCTACCGACCTGGCCTTTAAACTGGCGTCCCGTCAGGCGATTTTCGATTTCCTCCAAAAGACCCGTGGGGAGGGATGGTGGGGTGACAACAGCATGTCCGATTACTTTTCCGACCACGCCGGGGGTGAAAATCCGTTCAACTGGATACAGACGCATGCGTTTATGGACGAGGCCACCCAGAAGAAGTTCCCCATCGACCACGCGGCCTTGCAGGAAACCTCGCTGATGATGGCCTTTTGCCCCGAGGGGGTCGATATGGGCAGGTTATCGCAGGAAAAATGGTACTGCCGTCAGGCCGACCAAGCCAATCTGGAATACGGCAATGCGGCCAAAGAGATGATCCTGGACAAAATGCGCACCCTTCTGGGCGCGTCCTCGAAATAGGGCCGATTCTGTTTTTCGTTCTTCGAATATCATGGAGTTGCGGGATGAAAGATCGAGTTCTAATACCGGATGCCGAGTACGGGCGTCGTGTCCAACGGGCCGCAAAGCTGGCGGCCGAGGCGGGCCTGGACGTTCTGGTGGCCAATTCCAACGAGGCGGACTATGCCAACTGCCGCTATTTCTCCGGGTATTGGCCGCTCTTTGAGATTGGTGGGGTGGCCATTGCGCCAGGCGGCCAGGCCGCGCTGATGATCGGGCCGGAGTCCGAAACGTACGCCCGCGACCGCTCGCACATCGACAATATCCACAAACTGGTGGAGTACCGCGAATCGGCCGACCCGGCCTACCCGGGCGTCCAGGTCAGCGGTTTTTCCGACGTCTTTGCCTCCATCGGAGTGACCGGACCGAACCGGATCGGCGTGGCCGGATACCTGGTAACCACCATGCCCGTTTACGAGGGGCTTCGCGGCGCCTTTCCCGAGGCCGAGATCGTTAACGCCGACAACATCATGACCTCCCTGAGACAAATCAAGTCGCCGGCCGAACTGGCCTGCCTGCGCGAGGGGTTCCGCATCTCCGAGGCTGCCCTCGACGTTGTGCTGGACAATATCAAGGCCGGAATGACCGAACTCCAGGCGGTGGGCATCATTCAGAAGGCCCTTTACGAAAACGGCGCCGAGTATGAATCGCACCCCGTGTATGTTCTGTCGGCCGGCAGCACCGCCCACGCAATCTCGCGCCCTACCCACCGGACCCTGGAACCGAACGACATGGTGCAGTTGAACCTTGGCGGGCGGGTGGACGGTTATTCCCCTTCGGTCGGTCGTCCGATCTGCCTGGGGAAAATGACCCCGCGCCGGCGCGAGCTGGTGGAATTCGGCCTCGAGGCGCACCACAAGACATGCGGGTGGATGAAGGCCGGCGTCGTCGCCTCCGAGGTGGCCAAGAAGTATGAGGAATTGTTCCGCCGGCGAGGCTACCAGGATGCGTTCCTCTACGGGCCGTGCCACGGCCTGGGAATGATCGAGGTGGAAAAGCCATGGATGGAGACGGTCAGCGACTATCCGCTGGCCGAAAACATGACCTTCCAGGTCGATACGTTTCTCCAGGACGGCGATTTCGGCCTCCGCTGGGAGAACGGCGTCCGTGTTGCAGCCAACGGGGTGGAAATGCTGTCGCAGTCCCACATGGAGATCATCGAACTGGGATGACATGTTGTCGCATCGATTGCCTGGAACGTAAAAGTTGCTTTCAAAGTTGAGGAAACAATGTTTGACGAGCGGATATTTCGCTGCGGCCACAGCGACTACTACGGCGATGAGATACTGGCGGCCAACCGGACGCACACGCCGCAGCGGCTGGCGGAGATTGCCCGGTCCGGTTTTAACGGTATCTGGCTTCGCGGGATACTGCGAAACCTGGCGCCGACGGACCTTTTTCGCAAGTACGTCCGGAAATCGGATCAGCGCCTCGAGGAGTTGAAAAAACTCTGCCGCCGGGGGCGGCGCCTCGGTCTGGGGGTCTGGCTTTACATGACCGAGCCGCTGGGCCTGCCGGTGGGGCACCGGTTTTGGCGCGACCACCGGGGCCTTGCCGGGCTGCGCAGCAGGCTCTTGGACGAAGCGCCGGAGTATGCCCTTTGCTCGTCGAGCCACGAGGTGCGGGGGTATCTTCGCGACGGTTTTTGCGAGTTGTTCGGGCGGGTTGATCTAGCCGGCGTGATTCTCATCACGGCCAGCGAGCACGCCAGTAACTGCTGGGCGCACCTGCCGACCAATCCGAACAATACGGGGTACTCTGAATTTCGCGGGCAAGGGCGCGCATGTCGGCGGTGCGGGCCCCGCGGGCCGGAGGAAGTGATCGCCGAGATTGTCAACACCATCCACACGGCCGTGAAATCGGCACGGGCGGATGCGCAGGTGGTGGCCTGGGACTGGTCGTGGAACATGCACTTGGACCCCCCGTACGCAGCACTGACCGACCGCCTGGGCGAGGAGGTGATCCTGATGGGCGACTTCGAGCGGGGCGGCGTGGTCAGCCGCTCCGGGCGGCGGCTGGAGGTTGAGGAATACAGCCTCATCTACCCGGGCCCGTCGAAGCGTTTTGGCGGCGAGGTAAAGGTCAACGCGCAGAAGCGCCGCATGTGGGCGAAACTCCAGATCAACACCACGCACGAACTGGCCACCGTGGCGAACCTGCCGCTGGTGGTGTCGCTTTATCGCAAGTTCAGCTATATGCGCCGCTCGGGCGTGCGGGGTTACATGGCCTGCTGGAATTTCGCCTGCGCGCCCGACACGCTGAACGTCTTTGCGGTGGGGAAACTGTCGGGCAGCAGGCTTGACGGCTGCGAGCGGCGGTGGCTTGGCGGCCTGGCGCGCGACTACTTCGGGCGCGGGGTCGATGCCGAGGGGGTTGTGCGGGCGTGGTACGGCTTCATGAGGGCGTGCTATTGCTATCCCATCGGCGGGGGCAACGAGTTTCTGTATTGGGGGCCGCTCAACTACGCCCTGGCCTACCCACTGAAGTTGCACTTCGACGGCAAGGCGATGGGCCCGTCGTGGTTGAAGCACAGCTTCGGCGATCGCCTGGAGGACAGCGCCACGAGTTATTCGCTCCCTGAGATAGCTGAATTGCTGGGCAAACTTGCAGCCAGGTGGGCGGGCGCGGTGCGGGTTTACGAAGTGGCCTTGGCGCGGGCCGACCGGCGTTGCAGGGCCTCGATGGAACTGGGTACCGCGGGGGTGGCCGGGGCGGCGTTTCGAAGCGCCTGGAACGTGTATCGCTGGTATCTGCTTCGTCGCCGGCGGCGAAGCGAAAAGGTCACCCGGCTGCAGCGCGAGATCATCGCCGACGAACTGGCCAATCTGGAGGCTGCACTGCCCCTGGTGGCCGCCGACCGGCGACTGGGCTTCCACCAGGAGGCCCAGTGGGGCATGTTTTCGCCCGCGGCGATCCGGAAGAAGAGATCCCAACTGCGGGAGCTGCTCGGTCGGAACGATTGATTTGATGGCGCTGAACGGATTATCCGGGCCCCTGGCGGGTCCGAGCTCCCGCTATAAGCAACCCCTTTTTCGGCAAGACGTTATTGCCCCCTGCGGACGGGCGTTTGGAAGAAAAGAGTCTCGAAACGGAATCGGAAAATGGGCTCGTCGCAAGAACTCAGCCGAAGCGAGATTTTTCTCTTGACACGAAACCGTCTTTGGGATACACTGGTTCGAAGTGAGGTAGTTCTCACTTACAGGTGAGGGTAGAGCGGCAATGGGTGAGGGTTGGTTGAGCGGTAGCAAATGAAGGGCGTTAAGAGAGGTAAGTTGTAACCACTCTATTAACGTCAAGGTAATTAGCGATTGTCGGCGAAGTCTCTTTTAACTACTGGAGGTGCATATGGCAGATTGAAAGCTCAGGTGGTTTGAGAGACGTTTCGTCGCGGCGGTTGGTATCGGGTGAATGTGCATCCGTGGCCGTTGCGGCTGCAAGGAAGAGAGAAAAAGACGTGAAGGGAAACAAGAGATGAAGAAGTTAGCATTAACGTTGTTGGTGGTATTGGGCGTGGCCGGAATGGCGCAGGGCGAAACGCTGTGGAGTTGCGGTTTCGAGACCGGTGAGGGGTACACCACCGGGTTACTGACCGGGCAGGGCGGCTGGACCGACGGCTGGGAGGCTGGCAGCGGGCTGTTCGTGTCCGACCTCAATAAGCACGGCGGTACGCAGTCGGCCCGGTGGGACTTCAATGCGAATTGGCAGGGGTGGGACATCTACGTTCGTGAATTTGAACTGAAGACCGAGGGCACAGTGACGGTGGAATTCTGGATGAGGCTTGAGGACTCCGGCGGGACCGACATAAGCGACACCCAAGGCCTCGTCACGCGGATCGGTAACCAACAAGGT
>JASLZV010000081.1 GCA_030754715.1 Phycisphaerae bacterium | reverse complement strand
AGGAAGGTCCGATGTGCGTGTCGGTAGGCGCGCCGATGAATTGGCTGCGAGCAACCCAGGGGGAACGCAAATATCAGTCCGACAAGATGCCCTACGTGCAGATTTATCTCACGCCGCGGCTGGGAGGTCTACTTTTTGCCCGGGTCAACGCCGCCCGGTGGGCGGGCAAGTCCGAAGCACTCCTGGACGATTACGAGGCCCGCATGCGAAAAGCGGGGTTTCTGACGATCCGATTCCACCGTTGGTCGGCGCGCGGCTTTTCCCTACAGATCAGTTCGGCGATTTGGCCCTCGCCAACTGGATGGCACCGCTGGTTGATGCTGATAGGCGCCGGGCAAGCCTCCGGGCATGCCGCGGCAGCGCCACTTGTATTCGTAATGGACGCTTCGGACAAGCCCGACGTGACAGCGATGGCCGCGGCTATGAAACATCTCTTGTCCTCGACGTCGGCAACCTGGACCGGTGAGACGGCTGGGTCTGCTGGAGGTCTGCGGTGACGTCGCACAAGCTCGAGGAAGTTGACGGAAAGAGAATCACATGACCTCAGTAGCCTCCCACGACGCTCGGTTGACTTGGAGCGGGGCTGTTTGCCTGAAACGTAGCGACGGATGGGTCATGCCGTGTCGCCTGCCCTGTGATGACCTTGAGATGTATCCGCCAGAACTCCGTGACCTGGCGGCCATGCCTTCGGGCGTGCGGCTACGCTTCGCCACCGATGCAAAAGCAGTCGCGTTTGAGACCCAGCCGATGGCGGCTGCCGGAAATCTTGATCTATATGCGGACAATGTGCTGGCAGGCACGGCGGCTTTCAAGCAGGGCGATACCATGATTCACTTCAAGAACCTGTCGCCGGGCGAAAAGACACTCGAACTATGGCTGAACCACATTTTACCTTTCTGCTTGCGGGCGATTGGGCTCCCCGACGGCGCGTTCCTCGATAAGAGCCAAGACCTGCGGCCTAAATGGATCACATACGGCAGTTCCATTACCCACTGTGGTGGGGCCGGCAGTCCGTCATTTACCTGGCCCGCCATAGTATCGCGAGCGAAGAACCTGAACCTGACGTCGCTTGGATTTGGCGGGCAATGCCATGTTGACTCGATGATCGCCAGGTTTATTCGTGATCTGCCGGCCCAGTTTATCTCGCTGAAACTGGGGATCAACGTGCACGGCGGCAGCTTGAGCCCTCGCACGTTCCTGCCGGCCGTCCTGGGCAGCATCGTGACTATCCGCGACGGGCACCCGGGCATCCCTCTTGTCATGTGCTCACCCATCTGGTCCCCGGAGCGGGAAACCATGCCCGGGCCTACGGGGTTGACGCTGGAAATGATTCGGGCCGACCTGCGCCACGCAGTAGAAGTTTTGCGGCGGCGCGGGGACCGGAACATTCACTACGTCGATGGTCTGAATCTCCTGGGGCCGGACCTGGCAGAGCTTCTGCCCGACCTGGTACACCCCGATGCCGAGGGGTACAAACGTCTGGGTGAGAATTTTCTGCACGAAGTTTTTGATATGCTCGGTGTTGAGATTCCGTCCGCCTAGCCTCCCGCGGGCATGGTAGGGCGGGCCGGCCGCCGAGACACCGAACAACCATTAGGGTCCTGGATGTGACCGGCATTGTGGAAAAACTGGGCGCAAAATCGAATCTTCGCGTAGTGGGGCTGATGTCCGGTACGTCTGCCGACGGGGTGGACGCGGCAATTACGGACTTTGGTTCCGGCCGCCGGATCAGGGTCAAAGCCTTTGCCACTTACCCATACAGTCGGAAACTGCGGCGGCAGGTTCTGGACCTTGCCCAGGCTCGTTGTGCCGATGTGGACGAAATCTGCCACCTCAATTTCGTTCTGGGTGAAGTTTTTGCCGATGCGGTGGTTCGCCTGGCCACCGACAGTGGGATCGATCTTGGCAGCATCGACCTGATTGGCTCGCACGGCCAGACCATTCGCCATCTGCCTGCTGCCAGGCGATTTCGGGGGCGCAAGGTTCGCTCAACTCTTCAGATAGGCGAACCGTCGGTGATTGCCGAGCGTACGGGTATCACCACGGTGGCGGATTTTCGCCCGCGCGACATCGCAGCCGGTGGACACGGCGCACCGCTGGTGCCTTATGCCGATTGGCTGCTGTTCGCTCACCGTCGCCGCAGCCGCGCCGTCCAGAACATCGGCGGAATTGCCAACGTGACTTACCTGCCGGCTGGGGCCAAGCTCCAGAATATAGTGGCCATGGACACTGGTCCGGGCAACATGGTGATCGACTGCATCATGCAGCGGATTACCGCGCAGAATCGCCGGTTCGACAGTGGCGGGGCAATCGCCGCGAGGGGGAAGGTCAGCCACGCGCTGCTTGGTGAGTTGATGAAGCATCCTTATCTTCGTCGCCGGCCGCCCAAGACGACCGGCCGCGAGGAATTCGGCAGGACATTTTCTGACGCGCTGTTCGACCGCGGGCGGGCAGACGGCCTGGGGCCTGAAGACATTCTGGCCACAGCGACGGCCTTCACCGCAGAAAGCATCGCCAAAGCCTATCGCCGCTTCGTGCCCGGGCCAATCGATGAAGTAATCCTCTGTGGAGGCGGGTCGCGGAACAGTACGCTGGTGGCCATGCTGCGTGACCGCCTCCGGGAGGCAAGGTTGACCATCTCGGATGCCCACGGTCTGGACGCCGAGGGCAAAGAGGCGGTGTGTTTCGCGATACTGGCCCGCGAGACAATCTGCGGCCGGGTGGGCAACGTTCCGGCGGCAACCGGCGCGTCAGGCCCCGTGGTGCTGGGGAAAATCGTGCTGGGGAAAGTTGCCAGAGGCCGAAGACCATAAAATGAAAGACCGTTCTAGACTTACAACCGAGAAGCGCAACCCGCGCAGCCGCCGGCTGGATCGGATGGACACGCTGGAGATTGTGGACGTGATTAACGCCGAAGACGCGCGTGTCGCACCGGCAGTGGCGAAGCATCGTAAGGAGATCGCCTCGGCCGCCGAGTTGATTACCGAGCGATTGCGGCGGGGGGGGAGGCTGATCTACGTGGGGGCAGGCACAAGCGGCCGCCTGG
The DNA here is from genome assembly GCA_030754715.1 of Phycisphaerae bacterium. Lineage (GTDB taxonomy): Bacteria > Planctomycetota > Phycisphaerae > SM23-33 > SM23-33 > JASLZV01. The sequence continues at coordinate 4,400 of JASLZV010000081.1, read as the reverse complement.
GTATGCTCGACGCGTCTGAGTGCCCGCCGACTTTCGGCATCCGGCCGTCGATGGTTCAGGGCATTATTGCCGGAGGGCGCAGGGCACTGGTGCGATCGGTGGAGGGGGCTGAAGATTGCGCCGAAGACGGCCGGAGCGCAGTGAACGCAAAGAGAATCACCGGTCGCGACGTGGTGGTGGGAATTGCGGCCTGTGGGCTCACGCCGTTTGTGCTTGAGGCTGTGAAACGTGGGCGTGAAGTTGGGGCGGCAACGGTGCTTGTGACATGTTCGCCGGAATCGCCCCGCTGCGCGGCGGCGGATATTGTAATTAGCCCGGTGGTCGGTCCGGAGGTCGTCACCGGCTCAACTCGCATGAAGGCGGGCACGGCCACCAAGCTCGTGCTCAACACGCTGACCACCACGGTGATGATCAGACTCGGCAAGGTTTACGAAAACCTGATGGTGGATCTGCGGGCCACGAACGAAAAACTTCGTGACCGGTCGGAGCGAATCGTGATGGAACTGGCCGGGGTGGGCCGGCAAAAGGCGCGCAAACTGCTTGTCGGGGCGGAAGGGGCCGTCAAGGTCGCCCTGGTGATGTTTTTCAGAGACGTTTCATCTGTCCGGGCGCGCAAGATCTTGAACAGTGCGAACCAATCCCTGCGAAAGGCGATCTCGCGTGATACGCAACATCGGCCGCGCCGTCGACGTGGCAAGTAATTAGCCGTTCCGGGAACTGTCGAGAAACGGCCAGGTTGACAAAGCCAGTCGCAGCGCCTACGATTCGAAAGATGGTGAGATGTCGGTAACCCGACCTGCAAGGAGATCTTTATGGCGGCTGAGAATGTGTTGGAACTAACGGATGAGAATTTTGAGGCCGAGGTGACAAACTCCGGCCTATCCGTCCTGGTCGATTTCGGGGCCGAGTGGTGCATGCCGTGCAAGATGCTAGCCCCGATCATCGAGGAAATAGCCGCCGATTATGCCGGTAAGATCAAGGTGGGCAACGTCGATACCGACAGCAGCCGGGAGACGTCAATAAAGTTCAACATCAGTTCGATTCCCACCGTTATCCTGTTCAAGGACGGGCAGATGGCCAAGAAACTCGTCGGCCTGCAGAAGAAAGTCGACCTTACCGCCGCAATCGACGAACTGCTTGGCTAGGAGTTTTCTCATTCGTCGCAGAGGCCGCCTTCCGCGGGCCAGGTGCCCCCGGACCGCGTTGTAGTCTGTGGGGTAACAGTTTCATGGCGTCCCTTTCACGAGATCAGGTCCGCACGATTGACCGCACGGCCATCGAGGTGCTCGGCATTCCGGGTGTGATTCTGATGGAAAACGCCGGCCGGAACTGCGCTGACGCTGTTGAAGAGTTTATCGGGGGGACGGCAGAGAAGTCGATTGTCGTTGTATCCGGGGCCGGCAACAACGGTGGCGACGGCTACGTGGTTGCCCGCCATCTGGCCGTGCGGGGTAGCCGTGTGGTCACCTTTATCACGTGCCCGCCGGAGAAAATTACCGGGGACGCGGCCGTCAATCTAAGCATCATCGCCAAACTCAGACACGACATCCGCCAACTGGCCGGTGGGGAGATTGCCCGCCTGGGTGAGGCATTGAAGAGTTTCGACGTGATCGTGGATGCGGTGGGGGGGACAGGGATTCGTGGCGCGCTTCGAGGAGACGCAGCGGCGGCCGTCGAGCAAATCAACGCCGCGGGCAGACCCGTGGTGGCCGTCGATATCCCCACCGGTCTGGACTGCGACACCGGACAGGCCGACGGTCCGGCGGTCAGGGCGAAACTCACCGTCACGTTTCTCGCCCGCAAGAAGGGCTTCGACTCACCGGCGGCCCGGGAGTTTACCGGCCAGGTCCATGTAGCCGACATAGGCATCCCGTCTGAACTGGTAGCACAAATCGCGGGCGGGGGGAAGAAATGACTTTTCCTGTGAGGCGCCTGTTCGTATAATCCTTCGCTCGTGTGGGGTGTTACGTACGAGGCCCCACGGTTTTCGAGGAATCCTGGTTAAGATTGAGAGGTAGATGCATGCCACTGATACCGTTGCTAACTCTGTTGGATCATGCGGCGGAAAATGATTACGGCGTGGCCGCATTGAATGTCAATAACATGGAACAGATTCAGGCGATCATGACGGCCGCCCAGGAGACCGATTCGCCAGTGATCATTCAGGCCAGCCGCGGCGCCCGGAAATACAGCAACGACGCGTACCTTCGTCACTTGATGCTTGCGGCGGTGGAGTTGAATCCCAATATTCCCATTGTGATGCACCAGGACCACGGCAACAGCCCCGAAACGTGCATGAGTGCAATCGACCAGGGTTATACGTCCGTGATGATGGACGGTTCGCTGAGCGAAGACGGCAAGAACCCCAGCAGTTACGAATACAACGTTGAGGTGACCAAGAAGGTCGTGGACACGGCCCATGCAGTAGGGGTATCTGTTGAGGGTGAACTGGGTGCGCTGGGCGGTATCGAGGACGGACACGGCGCGGGCCTAAGTCAGGAAGAGGCGATGGTTCATCTGACCGACCCCGAACAGGCGGAGCAGTTCGTCGCCGAGACCAACGTGGACGCACTGGCCCTTGCCATCGGCACCAGCCATGGAGCCTACAAGTTCTCGAGGAAGCCCACCGGCGAGGTGCTGAAGATGGACCTGATTGAAGAGATTCACAGGCGCCTGCCGAACACGCACTTGGTGATGCACGGTTCGTCGAGCGTTCCCCAGAAACTGCAGGACATTATTAATCAGTACGGCGGGCAGATTAAGCAGACCTACGGTGTGCCGCTGGAGGAGATCAGGCGGGGGATCAGCAACGGCGTTCACAAGGTCAACGTGGACACCGACAACCGCCTGGCCATGACCGGGGCGATCCGGAAGTTCCTGGCGACAGAACCGGACCAGTTCGACCTGCGCGCCTACCTGAAGCCGGCCCGCGCGGCCATGGCGGAAGTATGCAAGATCCGCATGATTGCCTTCGGACAGGCCGGCAACGCGGACAAGGTTCCCCTGACGACGTGCAAGGAAATAGTGGACTTCTACATAGAGAAGTAGTCGTGTGAGGTCCATCCCGTTCGGGGCAAACGGAGCCCTGAGGCTACCACCACGGGCATCTTCATGAGTAATCTGATGAAATCTCCAGGTGTGGCATCGCAAGAAATGATCAAATTGGCTTGAGCCTTCCGAATCGGCGTTTGCCAACCTTCAGAACCTGTCCATCACTCACTTCGATGTTGGCCTCGGTGTCGGTAATCCTCCGGTTGTCGATGCTGACGGCGTTCTGTTTGACCAGGCGCCGTGCCTCGCCTTTGGACTTGGCAAACCGGGCGGCTACGATCAGGTCCACAATTCCGACCGTCCCGCCGGGCACGCGGATTTCCGGCATGTCGGAGGGCATCTCTTTCTGGCTAAAGACGCGGTCGAATTCGGCGGCAGCAGCCTCGGCAGCAGCCCGGCTGTGATACCGGGTCACGATCATCCTGCCCAACTCGGCCTTGGCCTGGCGCAGGTGGGTCTTGCCGGGGTCCACCATTGCATCGATTTGCTTGTCAGGCAGGTCGGTGAGCAACGCAAAATAACCGGCCATGAGGTCGTCAGGAATGCTCATGACTTTGCCGAACATGTCATCAGGCTCATCGGTGATTCCGATGTAATTGCCCTTGGATTTACTCATTTTATCCCGGCCGTCCAGCCCGGCGAGGATCGGCATGATCAGGACAACTTGCGGGGTCTGGCCACGGGTCCTCTGGAGGTCTCGGCCGACTAGATTATTGAACGTCTGGTCCGTGCCGCCGAGTTCCACGTCCGCCTCGATGCAGATACTGTCGTATCCCTGCATCAGTGGATAAAGGAACTCATGCACGCCGATGGGCACGCCAGCCTTGTAACGCTGCTCGAAAGTGTCGCGTTCCATCATCCGGGCAACTGTCATCTGAGAGGCCAGATTGAGTATGTCGGCAAAGTTGAGTTTCTCCAGCCACTCGCTGTTGTGGCGAACCTCAAGTTTGTCCGGCGAGGTGTCGAGTATCTTGCCGGCCTGGTCGAAGTAGGTCTTGGAGTTGATCTCGATTTGCTCCAACGTCAGTACCGGGCGGGTCTTGTTCACGCCGCTCGGATCGCCGATGCGCGAGGTGTAATCGCCGATAATCAGGACGGCCTTGTGTCCTAAGTCCTGGAATTGTCGCATCTTGCGCAGCACAACGGTGTGTCCCAAGTGGATGTCGGGGGCGGTGGGGTCCAGACCCAGTTTGACGCGCAGGGGGCGGTTTTGCGCCGCCGAAGCCATCAGTCGCTCGGCCAGTCCCTCCCGCGTGTAGATGCTCTGGCAACCGCCTAGCAGCATCTCCAGCTGTTGTGTTTGCTCACCTTGAGATATTCTGCCCATGAGGCCGACAAGTGTAACTGTC
>JASLZV010000080.1 GCA_030754715.1 Phycisphaerae bacterium | reverse complement strand
CGGCGATGGCTGCCACCTGGTTGTTGGGCGGCGGGGTGATGCTGTGGTTGATGGTGTCGCTGCTGTTTTACGCCCGCCAACTCGAGGCTCAGGAGGCGTTGGAACTGGAGGAGATCTCGGCGGAGGGCAAGATATTCGAGGGTCAGGACGGGTCTCAGATGCGCCCTGCCGCGGCGCGCCGGTGTGTCATCGAGCGGTGGGTCACCCCGACGTTCACCCTGCTTTGGGCCGCCTATAACGTTGCCCTGGCGGTGATTGTATGGCGTATGGTCAGCGGGTCCGACGCCGAACTGCGTTACACCCAGCGTGGTGCGCTGCTGGCCGTGCTGATCGCGTTTGGGGGCTTTCTGTTCAGCCGTTATTCCACCGGCATGGGGACACGCCAGGAATGGAGGCCGCTGCGGGCTACCGGCAGTTACCTCCTGATCAACGTGCTGTTCATCGCGGCGGTGGGGGGGTCGCTGCTGGCAGCCTGGCAGCAGTATGCGGAGGTTGACCGGGTGGTGACCTTTGTCATACCGATGGTCCAGGTGGCCCTGGCGTTGGAACTGTTGGTCAACTTCGTACTGGACTTGTACCGCCCTCGCCTGGAGGGACAGGAAATCCGGTCGAGTTTCGACTCGCGGCTGCTGAACCTGCTGGCCGAGCCGGATCGCGTGGGGCACTCGCTGGCCGAGGCGGTCAACTACCAGTTCGGCTTTGAGGTGTCCAAGACCTGGTTCTACCAGTTGCTGACGCGGTCGTTTGCGCCGCTGGTGCTGGTTGGCGCGCTGGTTTTGGCGGGCATGAGTTCAATTGTGATCGTGCAAGACGGGCAAAAGTGCGTGGTGAGCCGCTTCGGACGGCTGGCCCCCCAGCGGGCCTGTGTGCTTGGGCCGGGCGTTCACCTGAAGTGGCCTTGGCCGATCGAGGCGGCCCGGCGATTCGACACCGGCAAGATCCATGAGATACAACTTGGTGTGGGGAAGGAGCTTGAGACGGAGATTATCCCCAGCGGCACTTTTGAAGGTCGCGAGATCAGGCTGTGGACCAAGGAGCACGGCCACCGGGAGGAGCTGGATTTTCTGGTAGCCGTTCCGCCGAAGGGGCGAAAGGCCATCGGCGCCGTGGACATCGCGTCGGCGGACATCATCAAACTGGTGGCCTCGGTGCAGTACCGCATAACGGATCCGTACAAGTTCGGCTACACGTACAGCGACGCGGAGAAACTGCTGGAATGTGTAGCCCACCAGGAGATGGTGCGCTACTGCTCCAGCGCGACGCTGGACAAGCCGATTCCCGACAATCCGAGCGACCGGCCCGAGGCGATTATGACCTACGGGCACGACAAGGCGGCTGCGGAACTGCGGAAGCGGATCGCCAAGGCCGTCGGGCCGGGTGGCATGGACCTGGGCGTTGAGATTGTCTACGTTGGCCTGTTGGCGGCGCATCCGCCGCCGGCCGCAGCAGAAGAGTTTGAGAAGGTGATCGAGGCCCGCCTGCGGCAACGCCAGAGTCGTTACGAAGCCCAGGCCGTAGCGATCAAGGTCCTGGCCGAGGTGGCCGGCGAGCCCACCGACGCCTTGAAGTTGGCCCTGGCGATCCAGGTTCAGAAGGAACTGGGCGACCTTCAGGCACTGGAAGTGGGTTCCGATGAGTTTCGCCGACAACTGGTGGAATACGTCGAGGATGCTGAGGAAAGCATCGAGGAACTGCGGAGTGAGGTTGCCGAGGATCGTCTTGCCGGCAAGGTCAGGCAGGAGCGGGGCGGTGGGGAGATTGCGGCCGACCAACTGACCCCCGCGCAGATCCTGCTTGACGAGTACGAACCGTACCTGGAGCAACTGCGCCGGATTCAACAGTCCGCCGGTATGCAGGAGGCCGAGGAGATGCTGGCCGGATACCTGGCGGCGGCGCGCAAGAAGGCCGACACGGAGTTTGATAGGGCGGTAGGCAAGCCGGCGGCAATGATTGCCGAGGCCGTCGGGAAGCGGTGGACCAACGAACTGGCCCAGCGAGCCAGGGCCGAATCCTTCGGGCGTAAGATCTTCCTATATGAAGCCAGCAAGGAGATGTACATGCTGGACAGTTGGCTGAGCATGTGGGACGAGGTTCTGAGGAGCAAGCACAAGTACGTGCTCGGCGTTGATCCAGGCCGCGTCGAGCATTGGCTGAGGTGGGAGGCTGAAAGAAGGATTATGGGCGGGGTTTACGAAGAGCACGAAGGCGAAGCGAATAAGGAATAGCCGGAGGCCCGGAATTGTGGCTGCGAATTCCCGTGCCGTGTGACGGCAGCGGATTTGCGGTCGGCCGACCGGTGAAGTTCAACAGCGGAAGGAATGGAAAGATGAAAAGACACATGGGGCTGATTGTTCTGGCGGCGGTGGCGATGGTGCTACTGGCGGCGGGCACGGTGGCCTTTACCGTGCCGTCCACGGACTTGGTGCTGGTCAAGACATTCGGCAAGACCACGCGGGTACTGGACGGCCGGGAGGACCGCGACGCCGGCCTGGGGGCGAAATGGATTTACCCCGTGGAGAAACTGGTTCGATACGACGGGCGGATCGACGTGTTTGAATCGTCCAACACGGAACTACAGACTTTCGACAAGCAGAACATCATAGTGACGATGTACTGCGCCTGGCGTATCAAGGATCCACTGAAGTTTCAAACCGCGATCAAGAGCATCAAGGCCGCCCGCCGGCAGATTCGCGACCGGTTGCTGAGCAAGCAGGGGGACGTGATCCCGGACTATCCGATGCAGGACTTCGTCAATACCGATCCGGGGCAGATGAAACTGGTTCAGATCGAGGCGGAGATACTCGCCCTGCTGAAAAAGGAAGTGGAAGACGAGTACGGCGTGGAGATTGTGATGGTGGGCCTCAAGAGCCTCGGCCTGGCCGAGGGGGCGTCCGAGGCGGTGATTGACGCGATGAAGGAGGAACGCCGAAACGAAGTTGACCGTTACCAGTCGCTGGGCAAGGCGCAGGCCGAGGCGATAAAGGCCCGCGCCGAGAGGGCGCGTGTCCAGATTATCGCCTTTGCCGAGCGCAAGGCCGACGAGATTCGAACGGCTGGGTATCGTGAGGCCGCCAGTTACTACGGCCGGTTCGAGGCAAACCCCGAGCTGGGCATGTTCCTGCGATATCTGGACACGCTGCGAGAGGGGCTCCGAGAAAACGCCACCATCTGGCTGGACGGCACGAAGATTCCCGCGGTGAAGTTTTTCCGGGAGGGGCCGTTTCTGCCGCGGGGCCTGCGTGCTCCCGACGAGACGAAGAAGAGATCCGCATCCGGCAAGTAGCCCGCATGAAACAGCGGTTAGGAAGGTACAGAGGTACAGGCAATGGGCAACGAAATCGACAACAAGCGTTCCTGCGGCGGAGATTTTGACCTGCGCGAGGAGCAAATGGACCCGGCCCAGCAGGAGTTGGCCAAGGCTCTGCGGTCGAGTTTTCGCCTGCTGTCGGTAATCATGGTTGTTATGGTGGCGCTTTTTCTCCTGACGGGCCTGACCGGCATCGACTCCACCGAGGTGGGCATCATCACGCGGTTCGGGCGGGTTGTCGCAGTGGCCGAGGAGGGATTGACCTACGCCTGGCCGTTCCCTGTCGGCGGCATTGAGAAATTCGACATCTCCCAGCAGGTGATCGAGATTAACGACTTCTGGATGCACGAGACCGCGGAGGACAGAACCCGGGACCTTAGAAACCGGAAGGTGGATGAGAAGGGCCTGCGTCCGGGCTACGACGGGGCGCTGCTGACCGGCGACCACAACCTCTACCACGTTCGGCTGAAGTGCGGCTTCCAGATTAGCCGCGACGGGTGGGGCAAGGGCGCGAGGGACCCTCGCCTGTTGTACAGACTCAACGTGAACGACCCGGTTCCCGTCGAGGGGGGTAAGAAGATGCCCCACTCGAGGGAGATAGTTCGCTCGGTGGTATGCAGTGCGGCGATTGCAGCCGGTGCCGTGCGGACCGCCGACGCCATTCGAGCCAACAAGAAGGCGTTTGAGGCCGCGATCATGCGAGGGGCCAACGAGAGGCTGAATCGTTTGCGGAGCGGTCTGAAGGTGACGTACGTTGCGATGGCACGTGACACCTGGCCGCTGAGGGTGCTTCCGGACTTTGATGCCGCCCAAAAGGCCCAGAGCGGTGCCAGGCAGATCCGCGACGAGGCCCAGTCGGAAGCTCGCGGGATCCTCAGCGACGCGGCCGGCGAGAGTTACCGGAAACTGGTGGGCGACCTGGCCGGCGAGTTGGGCGACGAGGGGATGAAAACGAAGGGGCGGACCGAACCCGGCAACGATAAGCTCGACCTCATCGGACAGTACGTCCGGGCCAAAGACGAAGGCTATCTCATGGGGCAGGAAGAGTTGCTTGAACAGATCAACAGGGTGCTGACCAGCCCGCAGACCAAGGGCCGCGCCGCGCGCATCATTGCCGAGGCAGGCGGCGAGAGCACCCGCTTTATCGAGTCGGTCAAGGGGCGCGCCACGCGGTTCAGTGAATTGCTTCCGAAGTACCGCCAGAACCCCGAATTCATGCTGTCGGCGCTGTGGGCCGAGACGCTGGAAGAGATCCTGGCCTCGCCAACCGTGGAAGTGATCCTGTTGGCAGAGGGTGATCGGAAGATCAACCTGCTTACCAAGCAGAACCCGGAAGTTGCCAGGCGCCTTGCCCGCGAACTGGCCAAGGCCAAGAAGAACCCAAACCAGAAGTGAACGTCAAACAGGGACCTATAAAGATCCATGCCTGAGACCGAGACACCGGTTCGCACGGTCAAACTGACCAAGATTTTCCGCGACTTCTGGCTGCGTGAGAAGGTCACGGCCGTGTGCGACCTGGACCTGGATATCCGCGGCCGGGAAGTATTCGGGCTGCTGGGCCCCAACGGTTCCGGTAAGAGCACCACGCTGAAGATGATCCTCGGGCTGCTGTTTCCGACGCGCGGGCGGATTGCGGTGTTCGGGCGGCGACCGAGTGACGTAGCCATCAAGGCTCGGATCGGCTTCCTGCCGGAAGAGTCGTACCTGTATCCGTTTCTTAACGCGTGGGAGACCCTGGAGTTCTACGGCCAGTTGTTTCGCCAGCCTCGACGTCAGCGCCGCAGGCGTATCGAGATGCTTCTGGAGATGGTAGGCCTGGCATCGGTGGCGTATCGTCGTGTGGGAGAATACTCCAAGGGCATGCAGCGCCGCATCGGTCTGGCCCAGGCGCTGATTAATGACCCTGACCTGCTGATCCTCGACGAGCCGACAGCCGGGATGGACCCGATCGGCACTCGGCAGTTCAAGGATCTGATCCGGACGCTGGCCGGGCGGGACAAGACGGTGCTGCTGTCCAGCCATCTGCTGGCCGACGTGGAAGACGTGTGCGACCGCGTGTGCATCTTGTACGGCGGGCAGCAGCGGGCCGAGGGCAACGTGGGGGACCTGCTGGCCCAGCAGAACCTCACCCAGATTACCACCGAGAAACTTGACGAGCATACGCTGGAGCGGGTTCGCGGCGTGCTGGGGGACCAGGGGGGAGGGATCATCGAGGTTACCACCCCGCGGGACAAACTCGAGGCGCTGTTTCTGCGGATTGTGCAAGAGGCCCAGTCGCAGCGGCTAGCTACCGGCGGGTCGGTGGGGGGCGGGGAAGTGGCCGAGTTCCTACGCGCCGGCGCCGAGACAGCCCCAGGCGGCCGAGAGGTCATCGAACAACTTGTCACAGCCCCCCCATCGCCAAGCGGGCCGGTCGCCGAAGCGCCCCGGGCGCCCGAGTCGCCGGGTTACCGGCCGCCGAAACAGGATGTACTGGATGAACTGGTGGCCTCGGCCGACCGGACAGCCCCCGAGGACACCCCGGCGCCGCCGATCGTGAAAGACAAGCAGTCCGTCCAGGGCGTCGACCAACCGCAGGGGGACCGAAAGGTCATCGACGACCTGACCGGCCCCGAAGACTCCTAGGCTTTGAAGGCTCTTGGGAAATGGCGAACATTTGGTCGATTGCGCGGCATACCTTTGCACAGTGCGTGCGGATGAAGATGGCGGCTGCCTTCATGGTGCTGCTGGTGGTGGCGCTGGTCGTCCTGCCGGCTGTCATGACCGGCGACGACACGCTGGCCGGACAGATCCGCGCTTTCCTGGCCTACTCCACCGGCGTCATCGGCGTGCTGCTGAGCCTGCTGACGATCTTTGTGGGTACCTCGCTGGTGTCGTCCGACGTGAGAACCCACCAGGTTTTCTCGGTGGCTACCAAGCCGCTGGGCCGGTGGCAGTATATCGTGGGGCGATGGGTTGGCCTGGTGGGTTTCAACATGGTTCTGTTGGCGGTGTCCGGCGGGGCCATCTATGCTACTGCGCAGTACCTTCGGGGACGTACGACCACTCGCCTGGGTCCGGTGTCGCTAATCGACCGCCGCGCCGTGGAGTCCGAAGTGTTCGCCGCACGCCGGCGCGTGGCGCCGGAACCGCTGGACTTGGACGGCATGGCCCTGGAACGATTGGCGGAACTTCGCAAGGCCGGACGATACCAGGAGGCCCTGGCGGCCTGGGTGTCCCAGTCCAGAGGCGACCAGAAGGGCGCCGCGGAACTGCTGAAGAAGGAACTGAAAAAGCAGATCGCCGAGGAGTTCCAGCCGGTCTCGCCGAATAGTCAAATCGAGTGGGACTTCTCGGGCATCGAGGACCGAGGCCGCCGGATAACCGAAACCGCGACGGTGGAAAAGCCCATCGACCCGCACGGCTTCATGACTCTTCGGATTCCCTCCGCCCTGACGCCTCGCCTGTCGTTGGGCAGGCCCGTGGAGGTGGGCGGTCTGGATGCCCGTGTCGATTGGCTGTGGGCCGATGCGATGCGGGTCCGGTTCGGCGCCGAGGATGCAGCCGGCGGGCGGCTGAGGGCCCTGGGCAAGGGCGAGCGGGTGAAATTGCAGGTGGACCCGGTCGTTCAGATTACCTACAAGGTCACGCCGGCGGATTCGCTGCCGGGGCAGCAGTTCACGGGACTGTGGCGGGTGTCCAACGAGTCGGGCTTTCGAACACCGTGGTTTGCACTGCCCGTGGCGGTTCGCCGAAAGGTTATCCTGACGGCGTCGGGGCGGGCGGCGAGCGAGGAGGGACGGCTTCGGTTGACCCTGTTTAACGCCTCGTCCGCACGCGTGACGATCCTTTCGCAAAACGTGGCGGTACTATATGAGGTGGGCGGATTCGAGGGCAATTTCGCCCGCGCGGTCCTGCTGATCCTGTGCCAGTTGGTGTTTCTCGCGGCCGTCAGCGTGGCGGCGGGCAGCATGCTTTCGTTTCCCGTGGCGTGTATGCTTTGCTTTTCTCTGCTTCCGTTCGCGATGGCCAGGAATTTTCTGGCCGATGCGGTTTCCATACGCCCGGGCGTGGAAACCGACGCAATCACGTGGGTGGGGCACTACGTCTTTGGGTTTATGAGGATGCTGCTGCCGAACTTCGCCCGCACCACGCCGGGTGAATTGCT
>JASLZV010000007.1 GCA_030754715.1 Phycisphaerae bacterium | reverse complement strand
CCGGGGGAGTTTCCATTCCTTTCCGGTCACCGCTCGTAAACGCACAAGAGAGTCGCACAGTGCAAGACGTTTTGGAACCGCGCCGCGCCCAGAATCGCTAAGGAAACTTTCGGTACCGGTCCGATACAAACGAAAGAAACAGAGGATGTCCACCAAGATTGCAAGCCTGCTGGGTCGTCAGATCCTCGACTCGCGCGGAAACCCCACCGTCGAGGTTGACATGCGCCTCGAAAGCGGCGTAACCGCCCGTGCAGCCGTGCCTTCCGGCGCCAGCACAGGGGAGAATGAGGCCGCCGAACTCCGCGACGGCGACAAGAGCGTCTATAACGGAAAGGGCGTTCTCAAGGCGGTGGCCCACGTCAACAACGAACTGGCCGGGGTAGTGGTCGGCCTGGACGCAATGGACCAACAGGGCATCGATCAGGCCATGATCGAGGCCGACGGCACGGCGAACAAGGGGCGTTTTGGCGCCAACGCAATTCTCGGCGTTTCACTTGCCGCGGCGCACGCGGCGGCAGACGCAGCCGGCCTGCCGCTGTTTCACCACATCGGCGGCGATGAGGCCGTCACGCTGCCGGTGCCGATGATGAACATCCTCAATGGCGGCAAACACGCCGATGGCACGGTCGATTTTCAGGAGTTCATGGTTCAGCCCTGGGGCGCCGCGTCCTTCCGCCAAGGGCTGCGCATGGGCACGGAAGTCTTCCACGCCCTCAAGAAGGTCCTCAAGGACAAGGGCTACAACACTTCCGTCGGAGATGAGGGCGGGTACGCACCCAGTCTCAAGAGCAACGAGGAGGCCCCCGAACTCATCTGCCAGGCCATCGAGGCCGCCGGATACAAGCCCGGAGAGGACCTTTGGATCGCCCTCGATCCCGCCGCCAGCGAATTGGCCAACGAAGCCACGCAATTGGGCAAGGAAGGATACTGCTTCTTCAAGAGCAATCCCGGCCGAATCGCCACCAGCGACGAGATGATCGATCTTTGGGCCGACTGGTGCGGAAAGTACCCGATCCGCAGCCTTGAGGACGGGCTGGCCGAGGACGACTGGGCCGGCTGGGCCAGGCTCAACGCGCGTTTGGGCGACAGGATTCAGCTGGTGGGCGACGATCTGTTCGTAACCAACGTGAAATTTCTGCAGCGTGGAATAGACGAAAAAAGCGCGAACAGCATCCTGATCAAGGTCAACCAGATCGGCACGCTTACCGAGACGCTGGCGACGATCGATCTGGCCCTAACCAACGGTTTTACAGCCGTAGTGAGTCACCGTAGCGGCGAGACCGAAGACACCACCATCGCCGACCTGACGGTGGCCCGCAACACCGGCCAGATCAAGACCGGCTCGGCCTGCCGAACCGACCGCGTCTGCAAGTACAACCAGTTACTCCGAATCGAACAAAGGCTGGGTGACAGGGCAGTCTATGGCGCTTCGACCTGAAAAAAAGGCTAGGAACACGTCCGGCCGAGCGGCGATCCTGTCGACCGTCGGGCGGGCGGTAGGCTTTCTTGCGCTGGCCGGGCCGGCCATGACGATATTTGCCGCCTTGATCCTGCTGCCGGCCCACGCCCGGTTAGTCCACACACGCTACGCACTGGAGGTCAAGAAGGTCGAGGTCCGGCGGGCCAACGCGCTGAGAACCGCCAACAATCGTTTGATCCGAACCGTCCCGCAAGATTACACGCTGGCCAGGCGGCTGGTGCTTCGGACGGCTTCCTTCCCGTTGATCCGCCTGGAGCCCCCGCGCCATCCCCCCGCCCCATCGTCCTGGCTTTTGACCCTTGCCGGCCAGATCGACAACCCCCCCGCCCGCCGCGGACTGTTCGCCTCCGCCTGCCTGGGGCTCACGGCGGCGATGTTCCTGTTCGGACCACCGATCAGGCGAACATCTCGCTCAAGCCGGGACTGATATTGAGGCGCAATTTCTTCAGGGCCTGAATCTCGATCTGGCGCACACGTTCCTTGGAAATCCCCAGCCGGCGCCCGAGTTGGTCCAGTGTTTTGGCATTACCTTCCTCGTCGAGGCCGAAGTGATCGATCAGGATCGATCGCTCCATGGATGACAAGTGGGTCATCATGACGTCGAGGCTCTCACGCAGTTCGCTGAGGTTGAGTTCGTTGGGGTCGTAAATCCGCAAGCCAGAGCGTCAAACCTGGCAGGTCAGTAAGGCGAAGGGCATGTCCAACCGCTTCTCCTATCACTCCACCCCTCCTAAGAGCACACGGCGTGCCACAGCCTGCTGGGATGACGACCTCAAAGGGAAAACGGCTGTAAGGGTCCTCCATGAAATGAAATAAGAGAGTTAGTTTTTGTTGGTTCGCCGCACGATCGGACTGTTTCCGAACGCCCAGTGGGGCCTATACACCCATTCGTTGTGAGTGACGTGGGTGATATTACCTACCGGCGGCACCCCAACGGCGACTTGCCCACGCAATTGGTTGGCTTCGTCCCAAAGATCGAACATCGACTTTGTAGAGTGAAGGGGACTTGAATGATACCCGGAGAACCAATGGAACGAATACCGACAAAAGCCTATCGGCCTGTCAGGGCGCTGCTGGATTGAGACAATGGGTTCGGGCGTTTCGGTTGACTGCCCCGACCTTGGGACGAACCCATATTGATCACGAGTCAACCGGTCCGAGATCCCTCCGCACTCAACGCCTCCCAATCGCTTTCCATCAGCGGGTAGATGAAATAGTCGTCGATGGTCTTGCCCTTCAGCGGGCGGACGCACGGTTCGCCAGCCGGGGTACAAAGCACCAGCACGCGGGCATCGCGCTGGAGGCGTCGGACAGCCCTGCACAGGCCATCAAGGTCCATTTGGGAGGCGGTCAGCAGGACCGTCGCCCAGCAGCGATCGCGCATCGCCCCCAGGGCGTCGTAGGGGTCACTATAGGCCCTCAATCGTCCAGGCCCCACCCGCGCGGCCAGTTCGTCGGCCACCAAACGCTCGGCAACAACCAGCATGTCGTCCCGGCGTGTCACGACCGATCCTCCAGCAGGGCAGCCAGCTCCTCTTTAAGTGACGCAGTCCTACATATACCGGATTCCGGCGCGTGTTGATGAAACGGCGAGGTGGGCGCCGGCCAATTCGTGAATGTTACGATCATCGGTAGAGTTTCTGTTCCTCTATTTGCCCAGCGCAATCAATGCATCGATGATCTCTCGGCGCGCGTTGGCCACAGCGGCGGCAACCTTAGGCTGGCCGCCACGTCGAGTACCTCATCGTGACCGGTGGCGAAGTGGTCGAGCAGATATCGCTCCTTGGGCACCGAGCGGGCAAAGTTTCGCATGATGGCCCAGGAGGCGTAAGTGCTGAAGCGAAATCCACGAGAATAGTCGAATTTCTCCACTGCCCGTATGAGCGACACGTTGCCGTCGCTGATCAGTTCGAACAGCGTCTGCGCACCGCCGATGTGCTTCTTGGCAATCGATACCACCAAACGCAGGTTCGCGCGGATAATCCGATTCTTGATGACATTGGCCCGCACCAGCAGCATCTCGATGTTCTTGAGTTGTGGGGTCCGCACGCGCTCCATGTCGATGTGTGTTCTGCATTTGTCGGCCTTGAACTTGAGATAGTTATAGCGCCGAAACAAATCCCGCTCAGCCTCCTGATCCAGCAGATGCACGTCGTACAGCGCCCGCAGATACGGCGGCAAATCGGCCGGGGGCCGCGCCGCCGTCTTGTCCTTGCGGCCTTTCTTGGGTGATTTCTTGGCCGCCCCCTCGACCAGGATCAGGTTGTCGGCGTCGCTCAGGTCGAACTCTTCATTGTACATATACGTGATGGAACGCTTGAGCAACTGGCGGGCCCGCATCTCGTTGACGATCCGGTAGATGCTGCTCCGCGTACGGGAATGCTTATCGGCCAGCGAAGTCACGGGTCGGCCGCGGAGAAAACCGTGGTAGATCGCCGTTTTCTCCTGGTCGCCCAAGGGGGGAGCGTTCAACAGATAAGGAAAAACAGCCTTGTCGGGATACTTTAGATCGTGCTTTCGAATCGTATACCGAATAGTTTCGACAGCCCGGCCGCTCTTACGGGCAATTCGCTTGGCCGCGTCGCTGAGGCAGCAGTTCGCCAACGAGGCCATCCGCCGCGCACGCCGAAGGATATCAGATCGCTCGCCAGAAGACATCTGTGTAAAACGGGCCGATCGCAGGATTTCCCGGCCTCGGCGCCGGACGAACCACTCCACGGAGCTCTCCAGGAAGGCCACCCGGCGCTTGCCGTCGGGGAAAACCAGGCGCCGCGCCGGTAATCCGCACCGGCGCCAACGCTGGATGGTCTTGGTGGACACGTTGAATCGCCCGGCCAGAAACGCCGTGTCATGCACCCGCTCCCCGTAGTCGCTCCCGTGCAGTTCGAAACTGTCGCAAACGTCGAAGATCAGACGCTGAAGGTCGCTGTGCAGGGTCTTGCCCTCAATTGTCTTATCGCCCTGCTTTCGGGGTGGACGATAGCCCGTCAGACGAAAGACCACAAAATCACAGGGATACTCCCGGGACGAATCGATAATCCGCATCAATGCCTCGGCGGCATCCACATAACCCCGACGCAAACGCAGAAGCCCCGCGCACAGTTCCCCCGCTAGTTCCTCCATACAGCCGTTTGTGTACTTACGCATCTGCACGTCGCCCTTTGACGCCCTCGAACATCTCGCTCAAGCCCGCGCAGCCTACAACCACAATATGCCAAAAAATCAGCAAAATCGCAAGACATTTTCCGGCCGTCCCCGCCTCCCCGTTCCCCCAGCGACGCAACCGAACGGTCGCGCCCGACAACTCAGGGCTTGTCCTCCAGCACCTTGGCAACGTACGAAAACTCTCGCAGCGAAGCCAACTGCGATCTGATCTCCTCAGCCCTTTCCCTTGCGCCTGGATCACCCGTCAGGCGATGTCGCCCCACCTGCGTCTGGTATTCCCTACACTGATAACTCCACCGCAGTTGAGGCTTGGCCAGCAAGGCCGCCTCCTTATAGATTTCAGCCGCCCGTTTGTAGTTTCCCGAGGCGTCTTCTTTGGCCTGTTCGATCCGGGTGGCGAACCTTGCCATCTCCTCAGCTTGCGGTACTTGGCCAGGCAGCGACGAGCCTTCCCATAGGTCCTTAAGCCGATCGGCCAAGTCCCCTACCGAACGACAAATCTCAACGACGGACACGTACATCTTTGCCAAGCCCATCATGATCTCCGCCTGGGCCCCGGCCGCCTCCGCCGCACCAGTCGGCGGACTAAACCCCCGTGATTTCTTCATAGCCTCCACGGCGGCTTTATACTGGACCTCGGCCGCCTGCTCGGCTCGGTCCACATCTCGGCATGTCGTCATCAGGGCCTGAGCAATGTTCTCGATGTTCTTCCGCTCAGCGGCGGCAATCTCCCCAGCCTTGCCGAGATTCTCCCTGACCGCCGCCCGCTCCTTGGCGCGATCGTCCAAGAGTTTCGCCGCCGTTTCCTTACGTTTTCCCTCAAGCGATGCAGCCAATGTCAATTGCGCCAGGCGGGATCGGGCATTATGCATTTTGAAGTCGATATCGTCGATTTCTCGGGCGGCCTTGCCGGCGATGCTTCTTTCCTTCAGGGACTTCTCCAAGAGTTGCCGGCCCTTGGCGCCCGTGGCAGTGGCGACTTTTTCGCGAAGTTCGCTGGCCTTGTTGCCGTGGACGCGGACCAGTTCCAGTTGTGCGTTGCGCTGTTTATCCAGGCCGCCGATGCCCCGCTTTTGCGCCTCGATCTCCACGGTCAGGCTGCGGATCACATCCTCCGCGGTGCTTTTGACCTTTTCGACGTCGCTGTCGCTGGCCTGCGCTTTGGGGGCCAGATGCTTGACGACGGCCGTCATGCCACGCAGATTTGCGATGGCACGGTCCATTTTCGTCAGTTGCTCGTCGGCCCGGCGAATCGCGTTGCCGGCCGCAAACTCCTGATAACAGCCCTTCAGGGCCAACACCCGCCCCAGCATACCATAGGCCATCGTCTTGGAGACCTTTTCGGCGGCGGGGTTTTCCCTTATCGCCACAGCCAGCAGGGCCTCGGCCTTCTCCAGCGCGGCCAGCGCATTGGGATTCTGGACTGTCACCTCAAGCACCGTGATGTCGGTTTCCTTGACCGCGCCATAGACGGGAGGTAATTGCTGGCCCGCTTTGAACTTAGGCCCCCCCATCAGAGACACTGCCTTGCTGTGGAGGCGCCTTGCTATATCGGCCGCCTCCCTGAGTGACTGGCCCTGACCATGCCGAGAAGCCTGCGGCCAAAACCCCAACGCCACCACGACTACAATGCTAACCACCACCAGAATCACGGCATACAACGAAGGTTTCATTTTTTGCACTTTACATCTCCCGTACTACTCTGTGGTCCCGCTTCTCGGCCCGGCACCTGACTTACTTCTATCATGAGCCGGGACCGATTTCAACGGTCCATTCACACGGCCCTCTACGCAAGGGTGTCTTTCAGTTCGGCAAGGACGCGTTCGACCTTTTCCAGCGACGCGGCATAGTCCATTCCTCGCTTGCGCACCGGCATATGGAACATCACCATACCACCTTGTGTCTCGACGCCAACCTGGCTGTCTCGCAGAGGCCCACACGCCCCCGCCAGAATTCGCCCCATCGCCAGGTCCCCCCCGCAGATCCATGGACTCACTTGCGCCCAGCCCGCCTGAGCCGACAGCGGGGCCGCCTCACTGTCGGCTTCGTGCCACATCACCATGGCAGGAAGACGCAAATCGCTCTCCACCACTATGACACTGTAGTGCCTGCCCACCCGCCGAGTGGCGTGGCCGACCTCGTAACGGAAGTCGAAGGCCCGCACAGGCCAACCACCCAGATACCCGTGGGTTACATTATAGGCACGCGGGCCGTGCCCGCTGCGGATCAACGCAAAGGTCCCATATCGCCCCGGCACGTCGAACGGGTCACCGGGCGAAAAGTGCATCCGCATCTCATGCGCTTTTCTGCCCAGTGAGTTGGTCCGGCGAAGCTGGGTCAGCCCCATCACCACAAAACAGATGACCGAGGCCACCAACACGCCGATCAGCAGCACAGTGAAGGCAATCTGCATGCGTGCTCCCACCGGGCCCACCGCCTCACGGAAGGGGCCTTCTATTCGCTCGTGGGAGATTTCTCCTTCTCGCTCTCGTCCCGGGGCTCGGGTACCGGCGGTAGCGACGAGCCGCCGCTGAGGTTCAGTTTCATGCCAAATGGCGGGCGATACCGCAGACGGTAGTCGGGATAGTTCGGTTTGCTCAGCCCCTCAATCCATTGTAAAACGCGCTTGTAGTTCACATTCTTGTTGTTGACAAATAGCGGGGGAATCTCCTTGCTATGCTTCCTCTGAGCCATTTTCGGCGGCAGGCCGTACTGTAGAAGCACCGATTTCTTGTGGGTGCTGCGGTCGATCAGGCGGCGGCCGCCCTCGAAGGTGTAACCCACCAAGATGGCGAAGTTGGTGTATGGAATTCGCTCATCGTACGACGGAACGTTGAACAATTTCAGCCCGCCCACGCCTCCAGGCGCACCGTGACAGGCACTGTCGGCACAACCCCGGGCCAACAGCGGCCAAATCCTCAGGCGAAACTCCTTCATGAACGCCGGGTCGGACTCGATGTGGATGTCCTTTTTGACCGAGGTGTTGTCACCCTCATTGAGCATGATGTATCGCAGTTTCTCCATCGGCGACCAAGCCAGGAACTTCTCCCGGAAGCGGTTGTCCGAGGCAAACTCACTTCGCCCCTGCATCATCTTGATAAAACGCCGGATTAGATCGTTTCGGAACCGTACCCGAACCACGTCGTTCTTCCGACGCCATTCCTCAATCCGGATGCGGTAGATGTCTTCCCTGGAAACCAGGTACTCGTTCTTGATCTTGAACTTGCGAACACCGGTTCCCGGCGTGCCCGGCGTGGGCAGCTTCGTTCGATCGATCTTCGCCTCCACCAGCCGCATCAGCAGCCTGGCCTTTTCGTGGTTCTTCTCGAGTTTCAGAACCGCCCGCAACTCGCTCTGTGCCTCCGTCAGCAGCCCCTGGCGGAACGCCCACTCACCCAGTTCGTAATGCTCCTCGGCCTTGTTAATGTCGATCTTCGCCAGCTTGGCCAGGTATTCCTCCCGCGGAGTGGTGACCTCTTGTATGCGGACCACGTCATCCTTGCGCACGAAGACCTCACCGAAACTGGTCTGCACCTTGTAGCCCCCTTCCACCTCAGTTACTTCCCCGACGATTTTCCTTCCATCCCTGGTGACAATGGCCTGTGTTTTCGCGAAGGCGACATCCACCAGAAGCAGGCAACACGCCAACAATAGGGATATTCTTTTCATCATGTCGCACCTCTTGGGGGCCACAGCACCCCAGCTCACCCGCGACACACTCCGGCGGCTCCCTGCCGCCGGGCACCACGGGCCGCAGACAGGCGGCAGTGGGATTCGAACCCACGCATAACGGATTTGCAATCCGTCGCCTTGGTCCACTTGGCTATGCCGCCGCCACGCCATTGCCAGTATAAGCATCCCTCGGCACAGGTCAACGCTCAGGGCGGTCCGCGCCTGCTATTTGCTGCGACGTTCGGCCTCCTGCTCAATGGAAAAAAACTTCCGGCGCAGCCCACCCATCAGTGCGTCTTTCATGCGCAACTGGCGAATACGAGTAATCAGGGTCTTCCTCCACTCATTATCATCGGGGAAGCCTTTCAGGACGGTGCGGCACAGTTCCAATTCCAGCCGCCAGAACAGCCCCTGCCCTTGGCGGGTCTCGGTGTTCAGCCGCGTGGTCAGCCAATTGTAAATCTCAACCGCCATCTCGTATTTGTTTACAGACCGATAACTGCGGGCCAGGTTCAGCAACAGGTTCACGTTGACCGGAACAGAATCCTTGAGGTCCCCAATCACCTCAACATAGCCGTCCCTGAGTTCTCGCACCACACCCGCCAGCCATTTCTTGCGAACTTGCTCTTCGCCATCCGCGCCCGTCTCCTTCAGCCGCGAATACATAGCCAGCAATTGCGCGAAATCCTCCTTGGGCTCGTAGCCAAGCTGCCTGGTTTCGGCAATGAAAGCATCCGCTTCCCTGCATAGGGCGCGATGATCGTTGGCCGCCCGCCCCACCGCCTTGACCTTCGGGGCGTATTTCTTGTCGATTTCTTCGGCAAGTTTCTTGCGTCTTGCATCTTCGACGGCCTTGCCTTTCAGCACCAGTTCCAGGGCCTCGGTACCCCTGTCGTTTTGGTTCAAAGCCTCTATGTAGAGGATTGTCCGGTCGAATCGTTCCTGCACCGGTTTGTCCTTTACCCGCTCGAACAGGACCTTTGCAAATCGCAGGAAGGCGGACCTGTAAATAATCAACTTGGGATCCCGCGGATTTTTTTCGGCCAGTTTCTCGATGCTTTGGCGAATTCCCCCGATTACCTGCTCGACCAGGTCCCCGGTCACCTGCGGATTTGCCTTGAGAAAGTTGTCCAGTTCTTCGCCGGCCCCGTCGATCTGCCCGATCTCAACCATCTTTTGGATCTCAAACTGTTTGGCAGCCGTCAGTACCTCCGCCCCAGGCCACTTGGCAGGTAGTTGCTTCACTTCCTCCAGACCCTCAGGGGCCTGACCCAACTCCTCGGTGCGAATCTTTGCAGCGTAGAAGTCCGTCCAGGCGGCCCAGTCCAGCAGTCTCTTGGCCATTTTGCTGTTGGCCGAATTCTCGGCCGCTTTGGCCGCCCTGGCGCTGAAGTCCATGAATCGGGCGCGAAGTTCGCGCGCCAGGCGGATAACGGTTTCCGAGTCGGCCCCTTGGGCCTTCAGCAGGCGATAGCGCAGATCCAACGCCAGGTTTTCCGCGTCAAGCCGTCTGGCCGGCGGCTCAGCGGGCACCTTTTCAAAGGACGCCACCGCCTTCTCCATCCAGCCGATGCGTTCTTTTCTCTCCCGGCCCCATGACAGTTTGTCGCACTGGGCCCCCAAGGGGTAGTACCATTGGGCCAACTCCGGCTGCTTGCCGACAAAGCCCACCGCCAGCGCCATGTACCGTGCGGCTTCTTCCCGCAGCGACCGGGGCACCTCCGCCTTGTCGCGCTGGCGCTGACGGATCACTCCCCGCAGGCTTCTGGCGGCGTAGTCCGCCGCCACCGCCGCGCGGGGATCCTTGGGGAATTCAGTGGCGATCCTAGCGAACATCTCGCCAGCATCGATGTTCCGACGCCGCGAGTTCATAACCATCCCCATTTCCCACAGCGCCGGCGGGCGGACAGTCACACCGATCTCATCCTTGCGCGACAGCAGTTCCTTAAGCAGTTCCGCGCCCTTCTGGAGGCGTTTCCTGCCGACCTCATATTTCGCCAGCAAAAACAACTGTATCGAGTTGAGATTCTCGATGTCCTGGCGGTAGCGGTACCTGTTCGAAAAGAAGCGGGCAAAACTGCTCTGTATGCCCGCACCGGGGTACTTGTTCAGGAACCCCAGCATCGCCTTCTGGGCAAGCAGTTCATACTCGGTCTTTTGCGCCGCATCCTTGGCAGCCTGGGCCCATTGCAAATACAGGTAGTTCTCAAGCAGGGTCGATCTCATGTCGATCTGAATTTGCGCGCCCTGACCCAACAGTACCGGCGCGGAGGTCTGGAATGTCGTGATGCTCTTCAATGCCTTGGTGAAATCACCCCGCTTGACGTGAGTCACCGTCAGATCCATGGCCGCCTTAATCCGCAGTTCGTTGCCCGCGCTGGTGTAGTTGGCCGGCGCAAGCAGTCTCGCCGCCTCGTCGTATTCACCCAGTTCCCGGTTGGCCAGGGCCGACAGCCACAGCGACCAGTACTGCTCGGGACCCACGTCAGGCCCGCCCTTGGTAAACGGTTGAAGTGAAAACAGGGCCTCTTCCAGCAATTCGTCACGCTCTTCCTTCTGCCGGCGCTCATCGGCCGACAGCACCATCGCCCGGTACAGGTATGTCCAGGCCGACATGTATCGCACCCGCCGTTGAAACCGCTGTACCTCCGCGCCATCGACCACCCAGAAACGCAGGATGTCCCGCCACTTACGAATATCCTCCTTCAGGTCGGACCGCAGGTAACCCAGCAACTCAGCAGCCTGCTTGGTCTTTTCCAGGATGATCTTACGGTCCCGGTCGTTGTCCTGGAGATAGAGCACCTTCTGGGCATGAGGTTCGACGGCCTCTCTACCCATCGTATCGGCCAGCCGGAATTTCATGCGGTACTCGGCAAAGACCGCTGCCGCCGCCGCCTCAGGCTTCCCCGGCCGAGGGGCCTTCTCGGCCTGCTCAATCGCCCCGGACAGCAGGGCTATGACCTCTTCCATGGCTTTCAACCGGGCGTCGGGGTCGAGAATCTTCTGCGCCCTGGCGATCTTGAGTTCAATTGCCAGGGAGAGTTTTTCCGACGTGTCAACCGCCCCGCCCCCCAGTTCGGCGCCCAACTGATCCAGAAGTTCGATCATGTCCATCTCGCGGAGCATCTGGGCCAGTTGGGCGGCGTCCAACTTGTCGTACGCGCTGCCCCGGGAGTCCTGGGCAAAGACCTGACCGCCCAGGACGCACACGAGCACAGCCGACACAATCGCCGCGCCCCTTCCGCCACGCTCGACCATCTTGAACGCTCCTTACAAGTTGATGCTGTTATGGAGAAGTCGGCTCGACCGGCTCAGACCCCACCCCAGCGGCATCGCCGGCGTATCTCAGGCCGCTGCGCCGCCCTTGACCGTCCCGCCGCCTGAGGCCTCAACTGGCAAATCCGATGTTCTTGAATTTCGCCCGAACGGCCTGATTGAACGCCTCGACCACGTATTGCCACCGAACGCCTGCCCGTGACTTTATCACCACCGGTATCTTGTCCGAGGCCACCCGTTTCTTCCGGGCCATCAGGCGGTCGTACAATTCCTGAGGGTCTCTCATCAGTCCCTGAACGCCGATCATTTCGTACACCACCCCCTCATTAATCACTCCGGTGGGGCGCAGTTCGATGAAAACGGGCAACTTCATCTCGTCTTGAATCGATATCCCGGCCGTGCCCTGCTTCGGTAACGAGCCGGGAATCTGCCCCTCGGCCTGGCGAAAGTTAATGGTCAGCAGAAAATACAGCAGCAACAGGAACGTAACGTCAATCATCGGGGTCAGCGGCGGGGCCATCTTCGGCTTGGGCCGCCCTCGTTTGGCTCGCTGAGAAATGTGGTGTACCGTCTCGTCGCCGGCAATCTGTTTCGTCGATCTGGCCATGGCTCTATTCCCTGCCTCCCGGAAGATACGTCAGCGCGGTAATGTTCATTCTGGAGATGCCGGCCCTTGCGGCCGCCAGCATCACCGGCCTGACCGCGCCGAAATTCACCCGGGCATCGGCCCGGATCTCCACGTAGAAATCCTTGAAGCCCTTGTCCTTGGCTTTTTTCTGATGGGCCTTGAACACCCTGATCAGCCCCGTCCGGTCGCCGACGTCGATACTGTCTCCAAGGATCATGTATTCCTTGGCCTGGGCAGACCGCGGCGAGATGCCGGCTTTCACGTCAGCCATCGACACCACGTTCACGATAGTCCGGTTGGAGACCTCAGGCAGGTCCTTGCTCTCCATGGCCTGGCTATCCAGGGGACGGTGGAGTCTCACTTCCGCCAGGGCCTTGGACAGCACGGCCGATGTGAGGATGAAGAAAATGATCAACTGGAAGGTGCAGTCGATCAGCGGCGTCATGTTAAACTCCACATCGCCGGAGGCACCTTTCTTGAATACCTGGCTCTTGGCCACGGTTGTGCTCCTTCAGCCGCCCGCCGACATTATCCCTTGTCAGTGGGGCGGAAGGTCGAAATCAGTTCGCTCGAGGTGACCAGCGTCTCGGCGGACAGCGAGTCGATCCGGTTGCGCATCACTGCGTACACCGCCAGGGACGGAATGGCGATCGCCAGACCCAGCAGCGTCGTCACCAGCGCGATCCCGATATCACCGGCCAGGTCTTCCGGTTTGGGCGTGCCGGCGGCCTGCACAATCTTGAAGAACGCTCGAATCATGCCCCAGACAGTCCCCAGCAGGCCCAGCATCGGGCTGATGTTGCCTATCAGGTTCAGCCACTCGGTCTGACGCAACAGTTTGGTGGTGCGTTCATCGGCGGCCTCTTCCATCGCCCGCTCCATGGCCGGGTATCCGTGGGCGGCCTCCGACAGCGACGCGTGCACCACGTAACTCAGGAAACTCGGTTCCGTAGAGGTCACCTCGATGACCTCACGATACTCCCTGGCCTCAAACAGGTCGCGAACCTGCTTGAGGACCACTTCGGGGATGATGTTTTCCCGGCGTATGGCGATGAAGTACTGAACGATGATCGCCACCGTCAGGATACTCAACGCCCACAGGATCCCTCCGATCATCCCGCCTCCGGGCCAAACCAGAACCTTGAAATAATTCATGCCTTCCGCTGCCAACATATATAGTCTCCTTCGGCTGCTATAAACGTTCCGCCGTTCGACCGGTCGCCGCCATCCGCCCGGCGGCCCGGCCCCAACCGGCCGTTAGTTCCCGTCTCTTCGCATCGTCTCCAGGGCTTCGGAAGCCTTTGCGGCAAAGGGCGTGCCCTCGTGGCGTCTGGCCACCGCCTCGTACGTCCTGGCCGCCGCCTTTGTGTTCGGCTTACCCGGCAGGTCCTGGAGGATTGTCGCCGTCAGGTACAGCGCTTCGGCCGCGTTGGACGATCTGCGGAAGTGCGTCGCCACGCGCATGAAGTTCAACCCGGCCCGCAGCATCAGGCGCCGCTTTCCCCGCTGGCCGCCAGATGCCGCCCGGCCCAACTGCGCCTTGCCCAGGAGCATCAGCACCGCCGCCAGATCATCTTTACCGCACGTCCGCAGCAGCGACGATGCCTTCGCCGCGGCAGTTGAGTAATCTTTCTTTGTCAGCAGCGCCTTGATCTCCAGCAGTTCGCCGGCGGCGCTGCCGAAAGTCAACCTGCTCGCCTCGGACGCCTTGGCTCCTGCCGATTCATCGGGCTTGTCGCCGTCACCGGCCAACTTCAGCACGTCGTCGGCCCTGCCTTCACGGTCATACAATTCACGCAGCAGTTGCACGACGGTGGACCGGTAGGTCTTGTTCGTTATGGTATTCCGGCGGGCCTCAAGGAGCCCGATCGCCTTGGCGTTGCGCGGGTCGCCCTTGACCGCTGGCCTCCGGGGCCAAAGCAACACGGACGCCCTAGAGCCTTTGGCCTGATCCGCTATCACCAGCCACTGGCTCACCGCCTGATCGATCCACCCGCACTTGTCCACCGCACTGAGCCGACGAAACACGATAATGTACCGGACGAAGGTATGCTGGTTGAACCTGACCTTGCCGGCTTTGTCATAGGTCTTGATCGCCTCGGCGTACTTCTGCTGTGCCTCGGCGGTCTTGCCCCTCTTGGCCAGTTTCTTGGCTTCTTGCACCAAGTCCTCGGCCTTGTTCAACACCTTCCGCCCACTGATCCTCACCCCGGTGACGTTGACGACCGGTTCGGCCTTGACGCGCCCGCTGACATTTCGGAAGGATATCGTCCAGTCCTTCACGTCAAGGACAACCACATCGGCATAGGTCAGCCGCCCGATGCGAACCTCGTCACCGAAGGCGGCCTGCCCCGCCCAGGTCAGCACGCACAGAACAGTTACGCTGATTCTCATACGCAATTCCCGACCCCTTACTCGTCCGGGCTGATGTAGCGGTAGCGCCCGCCGTTTTCCGCCGCGATTCTTCTCATCACCGTTTCCGCCTCCGGCGGACGGTTGCCGTAAAGGAAGGTGTTGATCAGGACTTCCTTGTTCTTGTTCCGCCTGCGGATAGTCGCCAGAACCTTCTTGTTATCGGGGAAGACCCCGTCGGTCAGCAGGTAGATGAGTTTACCCGGTCGGCTCATGTCGGCCCTCGCAAGCACGTCGAACGCGCGGTTGATCGCCGGGACGGGATTGGTACTCGCTTCAGCCCGCATCGGCTTGAGAAAATCGGCCAGCATCAGTTTGTGCCTGTCCGTAGCCGCAGTCAGCGTGGGCGGCTGTTTTTCAAGCAGCCGCTGACCGCCGGCAAACAAAATCACGTGAAAGTCCTGCACCGGCCGCAACTGCGCCACCGAGGAAGCTATCTCCAGCCGCACCGCGAGGAAGGAATCGATCATCGACCCAGACCGGTCGATCAGGTACACAATGTGGTAGGCACTTCCACCCAAGCCGCCGAAATTGCTCCTACCTCCACCGCCACCGGTGGGCAGCCCGAAGTCTCCCTGCCCGCCCGTTGTACCCCCGGCGCCCCTGCCGATAAGCGTAACCTGCTTGTCGGTCTCACCGGTGTCTTCCGGAATGTCACGCTCGTGTGTCACGGTTGCCTGCACTCGGCGGAACCGTTGGGAACGGTGGTCGGGCCTGTCGCTCCGCGTGGGGTTCACCTGCCCCGGATTCTCGCTCAGCACGGCGTCGGGAATTGTGACACTCAGCACGCGAGCCGGAGGCTTCACAATCATCGCCACAAACATGAAAATGAGGCCCAGACCCAGGTGGAAGAACACGCTGATTACCCACGGCATCGCCCGGGCCATCACCGCAATTACCGCCTCGGGCTGCTCTTTCTCAAGGTACGGTGCTTCGCCCACCTCGTCCGGCGGCGCTTCCGGCCGCACCTCGTTGCTGGGAACCAGAGGCCGGGGAAGCAAAGCCAGCACCTCCGGAACCACCACCTTCTTTTGACAGTACGGGCATTTCACCGTCTGACCCGGCTCAGCGTCAATACTGAGCAGTTGGCCACAATGTTGGCATTGAAACTCGACGGCCATGATCAGGCCTTTCGTCCAAGCCGCGGTCCCGCCGGCGACCCCCCGCGTTGGTCGTTACCGGCGAACTTCGCTACTGTTCGGGCTGCAGCAACAACTTATACCACCGGCTACGCGCGGTGGCAACATCTAATCACCCAACCACGCCGGCAGCGGGGCCGACAAACACAATCCATGAACAACCACTGTACCGCCTTGGGCCCCGCGGCTCAAGGGTCCAATTGCACACCGCCATGGCGTTCACCTCCCGGGAGAAAACGGTGGCATCGCCGGCACGGTTTTTCTATAAACCCTATAGATTTAGACAAAGATCGGCGATGAAAGTTCCCGCGAGGGTGGCGGAATTGGCAGACGCGCCAGGTTTAGGTCCTGGTCCCGAAAGGGGTATGGGTTCGACTCCCGTCCCTCGCAATTAAGACTCAACTCGACTCGCCACGCAACCAGGCGAGCGGCGGTCCCTCCGGGACCGCCGCTCGCCTACCCCCGCAACACTATTGACCTGCTCCCCTAAAACTGGTCCAAGTTGAGTGAGAGTCTCTACACAACCACTCGCGATCCCCGTGTGCAATGGAGGGGAGGAGCCCGCGTGCTTTTCCCCTCCTGTTTTTTCTCGTCAGGGATTCGAGGGGGTTGCTTTCAGGATGCATCGCACAGGATCGTTAGCGCCGAGTCTGGCCCATCAGGTCCTGCATGATACGTAACAATTTCTCTTGAATCCTTCCGTCACCCGTCATCTCGCCCTGTCGACGGGTAGGCAACCCCTAGGTCGCCGGATAGCCAAATACGTGCAGTCTATTGGGTGATTTTCGGCCCTGGATATCTACACCGGTGTAACAATCTGCGGCTTCCCGCCTGAATCTGTCCCCTTGGCTGCCAGATTTCCCACTTTGGTCTTTTGGAGGGCTACATGGCCAAGGACCTCGACAACACGATCCGCAAGAACGCCCCAGGTCCCAAACGGGGCCCAAGTCCTGGGGCCACCGATGCTGAAGCGGCCTTCTTCCCCTCTTTCCCACATGGACGGTTCACGATAAAATCTCTCCAGCAGGCAGGAAAACTCGGGTTCTTTAGATCGATTACTCCGTTTTTGCGTCTATTATTGATGAAGGCGCGGCTCGCAGGGAGCAGCCATTGGTCGGCAACAAGCGGATCGGTAGCCGTTTAGCAGGATTACGGGAAA
>JASLZV010000079.1 GCA_030754715.1 Phycisphaerae bacterium | reverse complement strand
TTGGGAAAGGACTCCTCAAGAAGACAAGAAAGGCCAAATACGCCTGGTGGAACAGCCCCATATTCTGTGGTTGGCACGAACAGTGCGCCGTCGGGTACGGCTCATCGCCCCGAAACCTCAGCCGCCAATACGTCGAATCGAGCAAAGCCGCCGCGGAGGCATGCACGCAAAAGAACTATGAAAGGTGGCTTACCCTTCTGCGGAAAAAGGGCATCCGTCCGGGCATCATCATTATCGATTCGAAGTGGCAGACCGCCAGAGACGTTTTCACTGTCGAAGAAAAACGCTGGCCGAATCTGAGAGGATTTATCGATCGGTGCCACGCCGGAGGCCAGAAGGTGATGTTGTGGATCAATCAGTGGGCCAGAGAGAAAGCCCCGGCTGACGAATGCCTCCTGATGGACGGAAAGCCCCACTGCGCCGATCCGACCAACCCGAAGTTTGCACGGCGGCTCAAGCGCGAGATACACACGATGCTTTCCGATCAGCCGGGTTGCTACAACGCCGACGGGCTGAAAGTTGACGGGACCACGGCCGAGCCCTACGGATACAAAATGAAGACCCGCGGGAATCTGTATGGCTTTGAACTGCAAAAACGCTACTTGAAAATCATATACGAGGCCGCCAAAGCCGCCAAGAAGGACGCCTTGGTTAGCCTTTTTGTCGCCAACCCCTACTTCCTGGACGTTTGCGACATGGTGCGCCTAGGTGACATGTACACTGTCAAGGGTGACCCAGTCGCCGCGATGAGGACGCGGGCCAAGATCATTCAAATCGGGATGCCCGGGGCTCCGATCGATACGGACGGCCAATTCCATTTCAGCATGGAACCTTCGTTCTCCCAATTGATAGAGGAACAGGCGCAACTTGGCGTGCCCACTATCTACAACGCTGAAAGAATAACCGGGCTTCGCATGTTCACTATTCCTGGAATCGGCAAACTGTCCGACACCGACTACCGGCGCATCGCAAAGGCGTTCAAGAACCACTGTAAAGGCAAGGTGTGAAACCGCGTTAACGGGAGACGACTCGATCACGGTCGGACCGGCTGCCGGGGCCTGCTGGTATGGACAGACGGACAGCTGTAGTATTGGCAATCACCTGGAAAGGAAATTGGTTGGACGCACTGATATTTGACTTCGACGGGGTGCTGCTGGATTCCGAGCCGATCCACCTGATGGGTTTTCAGAGCGTGCTGCGTGAGGTGGGAATCGAACTGGCCCCCGAGGCCTATTACCGCAAGTATTTGGGCTACTCCGACCGCGACTGTTTTGCCGTCGTGGCTACTGACCGCGGCAGGCGGTTCAGCGATTCCCAGATTGTCGAGATGGCAGCCGCCAAGACCCAAATCATGCAACAGGCGTTTCAGGAATCGTCCGTGGCCATGCCCGGTGCGGTGCGACTTGTCGAAGAGGCGGGCGAGGCGCAAGTGCCCCTGGGGATTTGCAGCGGGTCGCTCCGCGCGGAAATTGAGTTGCCGCTGGACGCCCTCGGCCTGCGGCAGCACTTTGAGGTGATCGTAGCCGATGAGGACGTGCAGCGCGGCAAGCCCGATCCGGAGGGATACCGCCTGACGATTCAGCGGCTGGGTGAGGCAGCCGGGCGGGAGGTCGCCGCGGACAGGTCGCTTGTTATTGAGGACTCCCCCACCGGCATCGAGGCCGCCCGGGCAGCCGGTACGAAGGTGCTGGCCATCACATCCTCTTACCAGGGCGGCGAACTGACCGCCGCCGACCGCGTAATACACTCGCTGGCCGAAGTGACTCTGGCGGACCTGGCCAAGATGGTCCAGCCGTAGAGCAGCCAACGCTTATCTGTAGCACCCCTGTGGGGCAACGGACATGCAAGACATCCTCAAAATGCTTGCGGGGGCGGCCGTCAGGGCGGTTGTGGGGTTCGCCTTCAGCCGCGCGCAGACCTGCCGCAGCCACCAATGCCACGTTAAGGCGAATCTAATCTTCTCCATCATCACAGGGGCGGTCTGCGGCGCAGCCGTGATAAGGTACTTCATCAGCAGATAACCGGCGCAGCCGACGCAATCGGGCTGAGGCGATTGAAAGACAGGCCTCGACTACAGTTCGCTCTTTAGTTTTCTCAGCAGGTCCAGGGCCTGGAGGGGAGTGAGGTTTTCCAGGTCGGCGGCCTGGATTTCGCGCGCCGCACGCGTGGCCGGGTCGGCGAACAGTTGCATCTGAGCAGCAGCAGCCTGGGCGCGCTTGGCTAACTCAGGCATGTTCAGGCCCCGGGCCACGTTGGCCTGCAATTGCGGTAGCAGGATACGGGCCCGCTCGATTACGTCCTTGGGCACTCCGGCCAGGCGGGCTACGTGCACACCGTAACTCTGATCGGTTCCGCCTCTTATTATCTTGTGCAGGAATATCACTTCATCGGCCCACTCCCGGACCGCCACGTTCAGGTTGGTCGTGCCGTCTAGCAGTTCTTCCAGTTCGGTCAATTCGTGGTAGTGGGTGGCAAACAGCGTCCTGCACTTGATCTTCAGCGCGATGTGCTCGCATATGGCCCAAGCCAGCGCCAAGCCGTCGCAGGTGCTGGTTCCGCGCCCAACCTCGTCCAAAATCACCAGCGACCGCACCGAAGCGTTGTTGAGAATGTTGGCCGTCTCGACCATCTCCAGCATGAAGGTGCTCAGGCCGCGGGTCAGTTCGTCGGCTGCACCCACGCGGGTGAAGATCCGGTCCACCAAGCCGATGGTAGCCTCCTCGACCGGAATAAAACTACCGGCCTGGGCCAGCAGCACCAGCAGCGCCGTCTGGCGGATGTAGGTGCTCTTGCCCGACATGTTGGGTCCGGTGACAATCAGGAGGCGGTCGTCGTCCGCGCCCATCTCCACGTCGTTGGGGACGAACTTCTCGCGCAACTGCTCAGCCAGCACGGGATGTTTGCCGCCGACGATGTGCAGGACGTTGTCCTGGGTAATCGCCGGCCTTCGGTAGCCCCGCTCCAGGGCCACCTGCGCCAGTCCGCACAAAACGTCCAGATTAGACAGGGCCTCGGCTGCAGCCTGGAAGCCCGCCAGGTGTTCGGCCAGCGCATTGCGGACCTGCTCGAATAACTGCTGTTCAAGGCTTCTGGCACGCTCGTCGGCGCTGAGCACCTCAGTCTCGTAACTCTTGAGTTCGTCGGTGATGTAACGCTCGGCGTTCTTGAGCGTCTGCTTGCGGTGGTAGTCGGCCGGGGCCTTGTCGCGATTGGCGTGACTCAACTCAATGTAGTAGCCGAACACCTTATTGTAGCCCACTTTCAGGTTGGCCACGCCCAGGCGCTTAGCCTCGGCGGCTTGGTATTGCCCCAACCAACTCTGCCCGTCGGCGCCGATTTGCCGCAGACGGTCGAGTTCTTCGTCATAGCCGGCATTGATGACCCCCCCGTCGCGCAGGACGTTGGGACAGTCCGGGTCGATGGCGGCGGCAATCAACTCGGACGGGGCGTCTAGGCCGCCCAAAGCCGGCGCAAATCGGACGATCAGGTCGGACGAGCAATCGCCCACAGACTCGGCGAGTTTGGGCAGGATGGTCAGCGTTTGGCCCAGGGCTACCAGTTCCCGCGGGCGCACTCGCCCCATGACAATGCTGCCGGCGATGCGATCCACCGGGGCCACGTCCAAAAGCAGCAGCCGGAGGGCTTCCAAACGCCCCCGGTCGCCCAGAAGTTCCTCCACGGCGTCGTGGCGAGCCAGGATCATGCTGTAGCCGGTCAGCGGGAAGGTAACCCAGCGCTCCAACAGCCGCGCCCCCATGCCGCTGCACGTGCGGTCAATGCAGGCCAGCAGCGTGCCGCTGCGCCGAGCTAACCGCAGCGTCCGGTGCACCTCCAGACAACGCAGCGTATTGCCGTCGATTGCCATGTGATCGGCGCGGTCGAACTTCTTCAGCGTGCGTATGTGGGCCAATGCCGTCTTTTGGGTTTCGCGGAGGTATTCGATGATCGCCCCGGCTGCCAGAACCGATTTGTCGGGCTCCTCAAAGCCGAACCCCTCCAGTGTGGTGGTCTTGAAATGGTCAGTGAGCGACTCGATGGCCGCATGGGTCTCGAAGGCCCACGGCGCCCGGCCGATAGCCGCCGCACCGGTGCACTGGTCCAACGACTGGCGAAACGCCGAGGCGTCCAGCGGTGAGCCTTCGGGGAATATGACCTCGGCCGGATGGATGCGGACCAGTTCGTCGAGTACGTGGTCGGCCGGCGCGGTCATAGCCCAAAAGGCCCCGGAGGATAGTTCCACCCACGCGATTCCGGCTGTCCTGTCGGCGCTGCGGCCATCCCGGCTGTGACCGTCGGCCGCATGCGAGACACCCGCGCCCCGGCTGCAACACACAGCCGCCAGGTAGTTGCCCTCCCGCTGCTCCAACAAGGCTTCGTCGGTGAGCGTGCCGGGCGTGATCAGGCGCACCACCTCGCGCTTGACCAGGCCCTTCGCCTGCTTGGGATCCTCGGTCTGTTCGCAGATGGCTACGCGGTGGCCCGCCTGGATCAGCCGCGCTAGGTAGTTGTCTATCGCGTGATACGGCAACCCTGCCAGCGGTACGGCGCTGGGGCCCTTGGACCGGCTGGTAAGCGCCAGGCCAAGTTCGCGTGATGCAACCTTGGCGTCCTCGTAGAACAATTCGTAGAAGTCGCCCATGCGGAACAGCAGGATGTAGTCGGGGTACTGCTCCTTGAAGGAGCGATACTGCCGCATGGCGGGGGTGTCTATCTGTGGGTGTGTCTCCTTGTCCACGGTACGGTGATGATAAGGCAGCGGAGCGCCCGCGGGCAAGGTTTCGCCCCAACGCTCCGGCTGTCACAATAGACTGTCGGTGAGCATTGGCCGGGCTGCTACACTGGCGTCGCCTGCGATCTGGGCGACCTTGGCGGTTGGTTGAGGGGGGGGGCGGCGGCACTGTCAAAACAGGCTGCAGGCGGCCCGGGAGGCGCAATTTCTGGCAGGTTCTGCAGGTGGCGGCGGTGGCGGCGGGAACCCGCAACACTTTTATACTCGGTGCCTTACGTTTTGCGGCACAGGTGTTGCTTCTGCTAGCATGTGGTGGTATTGATGTGGCCACCCGGCGGGCAAGCCGTTAATTGACCCATTGGTATCGACTTAAGGGAATCGATTTCGAATTTCCAAACGTTCCCAAAGACCCAAAGCAAGGAGAAACCGCAGATGGCTGCAAAGCAGTTGTTATTTGAAGGCGACGCGCGCGCGGGCCTGCTGGCTGGCGTGGAAAAACTGGCCCGGGCGGTCAAGAGTACGCTGGGGCCCCGCGGACAGAACGCCATCCTCGACAAGGGCTGGGGAGGCCCCACGATTACCAAGGACGGCGTAACGGTAGCCGAGGAGATCGAACTGTTGGACAAGACCGAGAACATGGGCGCGCAGTTGGTCAAAGAGGCGGCCTCCAAGACCTCCGACGCCGCCGGCGACGGTACTACCACCGCCACTGTTCTGGCCGAGGCGATCTTCAAGGAAGGCTACCGCAATCTGGCCGCCGGCGCCGACGCGATGGCCCTGGCGCGCGGGATTCGCAAGGCCGTCGCCGCTGTGGTGGACGAACTGGCCAGAAAGTCCACGCCGGTCAAGGACGACGACGACATCCGTAACATTGCCGCCATCAGCGCCAACAACGACGCGACGGTCGGCAAGATGCTGGCTGAGGCCATGACAAAAGTCGGTCGCGACGGGGTGATCACCGTCGAGGAAGGCAAGAGCCTCGACACCAGCGTGGACGTAGTGGAGGGCATGCAGTTCGACCGCGGGTTCCTCTCGCCGCACTTTGTGACCAACCCCGAAGACATGGAGTGCGTTCAGGAAAAGCCGCTGGTGCTGATCTACGAAGACAAGATCTCCAACGTCGGCAAGCTCGTGCCGCTGCTGGAGAAGGTCTCGCAGGCCAAGCGCCAACTGCTGATCATCGCCGAGGACGTCGAAGGCGAGGCCTTGGCCACGCTGGTAGTCAACAAACTCCGCAGCATCATCAGCGTTTGTGCGGTCAAGGCCCCCGGGTACGGCGACCGCCGCAAGGCAATGCTCCAGGATATCGGAATCCTCACCAGAGCCAAGGTATTCACCAAGGACCTTGGCATCGACCTGGAAAACGTCGCGCTGGGCGATCTGGGCACGGCCAAGAAAATCACCATAGACAACGACAACACCACGATTATCGAGGGTAGCGGTTCCACCGCCGACATCCGGGCCCGCATCGCCCAGATCCGCGGCGAGGTCGAGACCACCACCAGCGACTACGACCGCGAGAAACTCCAGGAGCGCCTGGCCAAGTTGGCCGGCGGAGTGGCGCAGATCAACGTGGGTGCGGCTACCGAAATCGAGATGAAAGAGAAGAAGTCCCGCATCGAAGACGCACTGCACTCCACGCGCGCCGCGATCGAAGAAGGTATCCTGGCCGGGGGCGGCGTGGCGCTGATCCGCGCCCGCAAGACCCTGGACAAGGTCACCGCCGGAGGCGACGAGGCTACCGGGGTGGAGATCGTCCGCCGGGCTCTGGTGGAGCCCCTCAAGCATATCGCAGTCAACGCCGGCGAGCCGGCGGCTGTGGTGGCCCACAAGGTGGAAATTGGCAAGGGCAACTTCGGCTTCAACGCCGCGACCTTGGTCTACGAGGACATGGTCGCTTCAGGCGTGATCGATCCGGTCAAGGTCACCCGCATCGCGCTTCAGAACGCTTCATCGGTGGCCACGCTGCTGCTGACGTGCGACGCAGCCATTAGCGAGAAGCCCAAGGATAGGGAAGAAATGCCCGGCGGCCCGGGCGGGATGCCCCCCGGCGGCCCGGGCGGGATGCCCCCCGGCGGCATGGGTGGCATGGGTGGCATGGGTGGCATGGGTGGCATGGGCGGCATGGGCGGCATGGGCGGCATGATGTGACCCATTAAGTAATTACCAAACAGACACAAAGCCAAGGAGAATAGAAAATGGCCGTGAAACCTCTGGATGACAGGATTCTGGTGAAGCAGTCGGAGGCGGAAGAAAAGACCGCCGGTGGGATCGTGCTGCCCGATACAGCCAAGGAAAAGCCCCAGTTGGGCACGGTCAAGGCCACCGGGCCGGGCAAAATGCTCGACAGCGGCAAGCGGGCCGACATCGGCCTCAAGAAAGGCGTTGAGGTCTTCTACGCCAAGTACGCCGGCACCGAGGTCAAGATCGACGACGAGGATTACGTGATCCTGCGCGAGTCCGACATCCTGGCGGTTGTCCAGAAGTGACCGGTCGGCGGCCCGGCCGACCGGACCACCGGCCAAGCGGCGGATGAATCAACCAATCAATAAGGTAGCCGATAGACAACAAGGCAATCAATTAGCAAGGAACGAACAATGCCCGCGAAGCAAATGCTATATGACACCGACGCAAGGGCCGCAATTCTGAAAGGCGTCTCGAAGTTGGCGGCCGCCGTCAGAGTAACCTTGGGGCCGACCGGTCGAAACGTCCTTTTACAGAAATCCTTCGGC
>JASLZV010000078.1 GCA_030754715.1 Phycisphaerae bacterium | reverse complement strand
GAGTCGCCGCAGGTACGGATCGTCGCGCCCAATGAGGGCCACCTTTCGCAACGCCGCCCGTTGCCGGACCAGGAATGCAGCCCAGCAGTGCCCGCCATCGTCACCCGAAATTCTCACCGCCAGGGCCGCAGCATCATCGAGCATTTCGACCAAGTCCAGCCTTGACCGCGGCGCAACCGGACCGACCCGGCGAGTCTGCCTGACCGTCTTGCCGGTCGAATCAAGCACTCGATGCACAGCAAGTTCCAGGGTCTGAGGTTCATCGGAATGGTTTCGCAAGGCGACAAACAGTTGCATCTTTCCGTTGGACGTGGTCTCGGCGGCAAGAGCGTCGATAGTAACGGGAGGTAGATACGTGGGAATCTCAATGCGGCTAAACCTGGGTCCGATAGGTGTCTTGGCAGATGGTGGAGCGAATTGATAAATGTGCTGAACCCGCTGGTGAGGTCGGGGAAAGCTCGTTTTGTCAGCCGAAACGTTCAAGATCGTCAATGCTGCCAATCGCTCGTGCGATTGGGATGCACGTTTCCACGATTCCGCCCCACCAGCAACCGCCGGAAAAACAAACTGCACAAGGTCGTGGCCTTCCAGCCGCTGCAACAGTGCGCCGATGGCTTGGCGCAAGCTGGACAGACCCTCCTGTCCGCCAAGTTCGGACGAGGGAACTACAGCGATAGCAACTCGGCGGGCAAGGCCGCTGGTATAATACACGGGCCTTGCACCGGCCAGCGCGGCGGCGGTCGCACCGGCCAACAGCACAAGCCAGGCGGTCGTCACGTGCCGGGACTTCCGTTGCGATATTCGATCCAGGGTGTCGAAAGTCTGCTTCCACAGCGACAAAGTGCCGACCACGGCCAAACGCCGACCCGGACGGAAAAGTGTCCAAATCGCCACCGCAGCAACCGGAACTAAGGCCAGCAATGTCCAAGGCCACAGAAAAGTCATGAAGTTGACAACTGGAAATCCAGTCCTCACAACTGCCCCATCCGCCGTTCGCGCAATGCCTTTCGCAGGAGCAGGAATCGCCTGCCCTTGTACGTTGTAATCTTCCCGGTGATGCGCAGGCGAGTTCTGGCTGGGGCCCTCTCGACGGATTTCAACATCCGGCACGGCAGCAGGCGTACCGGTGGCTCACGAAGTGTGTTGTCAGCCTCAAAAGTTGCCTGGCGCCATTTGGCATCCCCAGTGCGCTGGATAGTGACAAGTCGGTCGACGACTATATTACCCCGCGCCGGCAAAATGATCTCAGCCCTGGGCGCAGGCGCCACCGACTCGAC
Source organism: Phycisphaerae bacterium (assembly GCA_030754715.1). Lineage (GTDB taxonomy): Bacteria > Planctomycetota > Phycisphaerae > SM23-33 > SM23-33 > JASLZV01. The sequence continues at coordinate 6,248 of JASLZV010000078.1, read as the reverse complement.
CTCCGATGCGTCTGGGGCAGCCTTGCGCGGGGTTACAATCACCGGCGTGGGATTCTTTTCGCTGAGAAGCTCCCGCATGAGGTCCGCGGAATCCGGGCGTGTCTTCGCCAGCTTGGGCGTCTTGTCAGGCGCAGCCGTTGCAGCCGGCTGGGTTGTCGCTGCGGGCCGGGGCGTGTTGGCTGCGACAGCCTTGGCGCTCGATCCGATGGCGGGCAGAGACTCTTCCACGGCAACCTGCCTAATCAGCAGGAAGCAATTGTGCTCGTGGACGGTTGTTTCGCCTGAGAGACGAAACAAGACCTTTTCCTTGTGCAGGGCAAGTTTTTCCATTTCCTCCAGAGTCTGGTTTGGCAGGGCCCATCGCGGGCGGATTCGCTTGCGGCCCTTTTCGGCCGGGAAGGTCAACATTACCCAGCCACTGGGATCGGTTTTGATGCGGCAGAGGCGATCGATAACCAACGTGCCCTCGGGGGGCAGTTTCGATTTCCTTTTGCGCTTGCGTATCCCGCCACGAGGCTGAACCACACCCACAGGGCGCCCCTCAAGCGGTTCGAGTTTTTCGGGGACATCGGCATCAATGGGTTTCGGGGCTGGTTTTTCAGCCGCATTAGCCCAGGATGCCTCCGAAAAGGCGGCATAGCAGCAGCAAACCGCAAGAAACAATGCAAGAAGCATTCGTGTCATAACGGAATACTCGATTGTGGTATCGATACGCTGCCCACTGAGACCAACACGATATCATTGTACACCAGGTCCTGTGGGCGGTTCAAGCGTTACCGCACCACGGCAAAGTGCGCTGGCAAGTCACCCGGACCGTCCACCACGCAAATATGCTTTTCGCTCCCGCTGCGCTGGGCCCGGATCATCTCCACCAGCGGCTGCCAAAATCGGCCTACGCATACAATCGGCCGATCCTCAATCATACCCTTGCCGACCAATTCCCACACGGCGGCCAGTTCCACCAGTGTCCCGGTGGCCCCCGGCAGCGCCACGTATCCGGTACTACCCAGGTCAATGAGTGTTCGGAGCCGCTCGAACAGGTCCACCGTTTTGACCTCGCGGTCGATGTAGGCGTTGGGGCGGGACTTCCAGACCTTGCAGGTCACGCCGATGGTCCGCCCGCCAGCCCCCTTGGCACCACATGCGGAAGCCTCCATCGTCCCGCCGTATCCGCCATTGGCAACGGTGTAACCCAGTTTGGCCAACACCCACCCGACATCGCGGGCGCCCTGGTAGGCCGCAGAGGCCTCGACCGCGTTGTTCGCCCCGAATACCGTGATGACACTGGCGCTATCGGCTGTCATTTCTGCTGACTGCTATTTCCGGCTCAGGCGGGTGTAGTTCAGCAATCCACCAGCAGCGAGAATATCTCGCTGACGTGGTGCCAGCCGAACGTTGCAGATAAAATCAAAGCCCTTTGTGGTGTTTGTTACGGTAACGGTCTGGGCCAATTCGATTGTCCCAGCGGTGTCGAGAACTATCAGTTCGTCGCCGGAATGGATTCGGTCATAGTCGGCCGGATCCCCAAACACCAGCGGAAGGATTGCGAAGTTCACCAAATTGGCATGGTGGATACGTTCGACGGCCTTGGCGATCACCACAGCAATACCCAGGTACATTGGGCAAAGGGCAGCGTGTTCGCGGGAAGATCCCTGTCCGTAGCTATCGCCGGCTACGATCACGCCCTTCCGTCCGGTAGCTTTTATTGCCAGCGCTCGGTCGGCAAACGTATCTCTGCTGTCCTCGTTGAAACAACCGAAGACATACCTGGCGTATCGTGGAACGTTGGAGCGGTACTTCAGCAGTGGTCCGGCGGGCATGATATGGTCGGTGGTGATCTTGTCGCCCACCTTTATGATCACGGCGGCCTCGAGCGGATCAGGCAGCCTCTGACCGCCAGGCGGCTTGACAACGGTCGATCCGCGGATGATTTCCACACCACAGGCGGTCTCCTGAGGCTCAGGTGGGATAACCATGCTGTCATCCAGAAGGAACTTTCGGGGTGCCGCGATGACAGGATACTTCACGCCCATGGGCTCCAGATCGGCCGGACTGGTAATCTGTCCGGTGATGGCTGCAGCGACGGCCGTTTCCGATGATACCAAGTAGACCGTATCACTCTCGGTGCCCGTGCGTCCGGTGAAGTTGCGATTGAACGTCCGCAAACTAACGGCGCCTTCAGCCGGGCTGAATCCCTGCCCTATACAAGGCCCACAGGCAGTTTCGAGAATGCGCGCGCCGGCCCGCACAAGTTCCGACATCGCCCCGTTTTCGGCCAGCATTGCAAGGACCTGCCTGCTGCCGGGGGCAATGCCCAACTCCACGTCCGGGTGAACGGTTCGACCCTTCAACACGGCTGCGCACAACATCAGGTCCTGGAAACTGGAATTGGTGCACGAGCCGATGACGACCTGATTGACTTTCTTGCCAGCCAGTTTGGCTACGGTGTGGATGTTGTCGGGACCGGGCGACTGGGCGGCCAACGGCACCAGTTCGTCCAAGTCGATTACCACGTGGGCGAAAGCTATTTTCATCCACCCGTCGGCATCGGGCTGAGAGACCTCAACACCGTCACAGTAGCTGCGGATGTTTTCAATGGTGGCGGCATCCCGTTCGCTGTGGAGCCGCTTTGTGATGCGGTGGTACTCTGCCCCTTCGTCAGCGGCCAATGGAACGTACTGGTCGCCGCGGCCTTGTGCCCGCAGAAACTGCTGTGTGGTCTCGTCGGACGTAAAGACGCTGGTTGTCACACCGAGTTCGGCGCCCATATTGGCACAGGTGGCACGGGCCGGAACCGGTAGTGATGCCACGCCCCGGCCAAAATACTCCACTACACACCCCACGTTGCCCCGGGTGGTCAGGATACTCAGAAGCCGCAAGATGATGTCCTTGGCCGCCACCCATGGGCGCAGGCGCCCTTGCAATCGGACGCCGATGACCTGCGGGCAGATGATGTAAAACGCCCCGCCACCCATCGCAACGGCGACATCAAGCCCACCTGCGCCGATGGCGATCATTCCAATACCGCCCCCAGTGGGCGTATGGGAGTCGCTGCCCAGGAGGGTACGGCCCGGGCGGCCGAACCGCTCTAGATGTACCTGGTGGCAAATGCCGTTGCCCGGGCGTGAGTAATACGCCCCAACCTTCGCGGCGATACTCCCGAGGTAGAGGTGATCGTTATGGTTTTCTGGGCCGAACTGGGCCATGTTGTGGTCCACGTAACTGACCGACAGTTCAGTCTTGACCCACCGTACTTCCATGGCCTCCAGCAGAAGGAAAGCAGTTGTGCCGGTGGCGTCCTGCGTGAGGGTCTGGTCTATGCGGATACCGATCTCACTGCCAGGTTCGAGCCGACCAGACAACAGGTGTTCCTGGAGTATTTTGTAAGTTAGCGTCTTGGCCATAGGTCCCTACGATCATCATAAAGTCTCAATGCCAACAGACACGTTACCAAAGGAGGCACACCTGAAGCAATGATGTGTTGTAGCCGTCGTCTCTGGAACATCCTGCAAGATGTGCGGCCGTTGGGTCTAATTCCCGCCCGCCTCGAGTTGGAGCATGCGGTACTTGAGTTCGGCTCCGCCTTCCGCGCTGAATCCGCCTGGTCGGCCGTCGGCGTAAATGACCCGGTGGCAGGGAATCACCAGGGGTATGTGGTTTTTGCTCAAGGCTGTGGCGACGGCCCTGGCAGAGTCCGGACGCGCGATGGCCGAGGCTAATTGAGAATAGGCCCACGTTTGGCCGTAAGGAATCTCCCGGCAGGCGCGGAGGACCTTCCCGGTAAAACTCTCACCTCTCGGCAGGTCGCAGAGGACTTCCGAAAAATCCACCGTCCGAGAATTAAAATATTCACGGGCCAATTCGATGAAACGAAGGAAGGGTTCCTCGTTAAGAACCGCACCAGGGTGATGCCATGCCAGCAGAGCTTTAAGGTCGTTACTCTGGTAGTGCGGCAAGACCACACGTCGCAGACCTTTGGTGCCGGCGACGGCTCCCATGTGGCCCCAGGCGGTGGGCCACGTAGCGTAGTGGAGGTCTTCGGGACTCTTGGGGCTCATATTTGAGCGGCGGCCTTCGGTTCTTCTACCGCTCCCTCGCTTAGACGTTCCGGCTATGCTGGTATTCGACAACCTTGGCGGAAACCAACTGAAGCACCTCGCGCCCTTTGCGGTCCTGGGCCAGACCGAGGAACTGGAACCCCAGCAGTATCCGCCCTTCGACTTCATCCAAGTGACGTAACTGGGCGTCAGCGTAGACCGACTCGCTTCCAGCCTCAAAGGCCAGCCTCACGCCCACCGTTTCGCCGATGTCCAGATCCCAGACCTGGTCGGGCTTAGCAACGGCTTGGAACCCGCCGGCGCTGATGTTTGTCACGCGAGCCGACCACACGGGTCGGTCAAGGGCGCCACCGGTGGGCTCATCCTCACATCCCCCCAGCCAGAAGGACACCCTCACAACCCGCCCAGCCGGGACTTCCGCACGCAGGTACGCACGACGCTGTAAGCGGTGCATCCGCGTGGGCCAGCACACTTCCAGGACTTCCGGTCCTTCCTCGGGGCCGTTCACCGTGTCGGTGCCGACAGCGGTAACGGCAAGAATATGCTTGTGGTGCTTCAGTTTGAAACTCAGACCTAGTTTCTCTGCCGGCCTGATCTCAGGAGGCACCTCACCTTCACGCATCTTGGGCGCCGCCAGCAACATATGCTCGCCCCGTGGGGCCAAGAGTTTGCTTTGAAGGTTGATCCAGCTTTTCTCTGTGCGCACGGTGACGGTAACGGGAACCTGTCGCTCGGTAGCGGCTGCAATAGCCTCGTCCATCTGCTGGTGGGTTAATTCCTGTAATCTCGCCACAGTCTTCCCTGCCCGATCAACACGTAATTACGTGAGATACAATCGTTCCTTGCCCTGATTTCTTTTCGGACGTTTTTCGGAATATCTTCATTTGAAATACGATACGCGCCGAACATATAAAACCACAGCGCAGGCGGCAGAGCCCAACATATTGTTCAAGAACTATTATAGCCCATCAGGGGTCACATCCCAAGTTCCGCCTGCATGGCACGGGCTTCCGGAGTTCGCGGGCCCGTAAAGGCTACCACCACGCCCGGTAGGGCCCAAAACATCGGTATCAGCCTGGCCAAAAGCGCAAAGGCCAGCACGCCACTTGGGTTGGCCACTACAAAGAAGGCCAGATACAGGTTCTCGATCCATCCCACCCCGCCAGGGGTCAGCGGCACGGCACCAATAATGTAAATCAGCGGGATGTACAGAAAATATTCGTGCCACGAGACCTCCAGTGCAAGGCTTTGCCCGACCAGGGCCGCCGAGGCCACCCACATAAACGGCGCGCCAATCGTCCAGACGATAGCCCGTGCCAAGTGCCGCCAACGCCGCCGATACAGGCGCACAGCATCGCCGGCGGCGGATATCTGGTGGGCTATGCGTAGGCGGCGGTAGAACTTCTGGAGATGCAGTACGTTTCGTAGGCGCACACTGAGCATAACAACCACCACGAAAGCCAGCATAGCAACCGCCACCCCCACTGCCGTTGCACAACTCTTCATCATAGGGTCGGCCCAGTTGCCCAGACCGGTAGCCAAGGCCACGGCCAGCGCCAGGGACGCAATTAAGGTCAACTCCGCCAGACCAAGGAGCCGGTCCACAAACACGCTTAACAGCACAGCCGCCTTGCGCGGCGTATGCTTCGCTGCATAATACGCCTTTACCAGGTCGCCTCCCACCGTCCCAGGTACGACAAGGTTGAAGAACTGGCCCAGGAACGACAGCCGAATCGCCTCCCACAGGCTGATGCGGATATCCTGGATGCGAAGCAGCAGCCACCATCGAATCGTGATTACAAACAGCGCCGCCAGCCATCCGACCCCTGCTGCGGCCAGCAAGCCCACGCGAATCCCCCGAATGCTCGAAGCAAAGCCGGGGCGGCGCACGACACCGGCCTGCTCGCCTACTGGCTCTAGATCGGCAGTCGCTAAGGTGCGCTGCCCGCTCCACCATAACATACCGGTACGGACCTGCCATTCCCCCTCGCCGTGGCCGCCAGAAATCACAGGATACGTCTGGCCGTCCCGCGTACGGATGAAGTCGTTCCAGTGCGTCCTGTTCAGCACCCAGGCCATCAGAGCCACGGCAACCGAGAGCTTGACGGCTAATATCAGGAATTTTCGATGGTTCGATTTCATAATACCGGTTGGAAGTGATGGAATTGTAGCGACTCGCGGCGTCGCGTA
>JASLZV010000077.1 GCA_030754715.1 Phycisphaerae bacterium | reverse complement strand
GGCCGAGCAAATGGACGGATGCTTGTGGAATCGCTGTCGTGCCTGGGATTGGCTGTCCTGATCGCCTCGGTGGCCTTGATGCTTTTGATGAAATCGGCGGACCGGGGGCAGGTGCTCTTTGCGCTGTTTGCCAGCTTTCTCCTTGGCGTGGTGGTTGCTCACCAGAAATTCCCCACGCCTTTCGGTGTGGCGGCCTGGGCATCACCCATGGCCACGGCTGTCCTGTTTTACCTGCTGGCGATTGTGACCGCCGTTGACTATGAGGTGAACGCCTGGATGCATGTCCACTTTTATGCCCGCGCTCTTCCGGTTGACTGGTTGACGGCCGGTGGCGGGGGGGCGGTGTTGGGGTTCTGGATCAGCGAACGGATCCATGAGTTCCGGCATCTGGAAAGCCACAAGTCTGCCGAGGAGTAGAGCGCTCGGATGGCGCCAGGCCACGTGTGGCGACCTGAGCGTTCTGTGCAGCGTGTATCCTTAATCTGCCTCGATGAAGAATACCGCATGCTGGAGTAGGCACGCAGGTGTTTGCGCATACACAAGACCCCTTCGGTGCACATCACGCAATAATGCGCACCGGGTCGCTGAAGGCCGGCAGCCATTTTATATCTTGTAACCGTTGCTTTAGAAAGCTGTTACGGATACAGGGGGGGGTATCGTCAAGTGGCGGAGTGGTGTTCGTTTGAGTAGTTCAATGCCGGTCGACCTACGCGACGGCGGATGTCGGTTTGCATCTCGATAATCGCTTGGCGGACGCGTCGGAGCAATTGCTCGCCATTGAGTTTTTCTGCCTCTGCACGCGGAATGGGTGGTGCGTATTGCACGGCAATGTTGCCGCCACCCGGCAGCGCCTGAGTGCGTGGCCAGGCCTCAAAGGCGCCGTCGATTACAACGGGCACGATCCATTTGGCCGCCCGCTGGGCCAGCATCGCAACGCCGGGCAGAAATCTGCCCACCCGGCCATCGCGCGTTCGCGTGCCTTCGGCAAAGACCATCACTTGGTGACCGGCCCTGAGTCGTCGCATCGCCTCCTTTAGTGCACCTGTGTCGGCCGTGCCGCGTCGAACCGGAAAGGTATTGAGTGACGCTATCAACTGCTTGAGCCCTGGTATGCGAAACAGCGTGTCCCGGGCCATATAGTTCATCGGGCGGCGAAGTGCCATGCCCATGAGGATCGGATCAAAGAAACTTTGATGGTTGCAGATATACACTGCGCTGCCGTCAGCCGGCTCAAGATGGCGGTTGAATACCCGTACCTTCCACAGCGCGGTGAGCATATAGCAGGTCCGGCGCATCGCTCGGTAATACATCGATGGTTTCTGTACGCTATCGGTCAGACCGAACGATCGCAGAAATGGATTGGGGTGGCTGCGCATCGCGATCATATCCGCTCCTGGATTATCTGGGCCATCGCCTCGGTTACTTGGGCAACGGTCATCTCAGACGTATCAATTATGACTGCACCGTCGGGTTTAACCAGCGGCCCGACCTCTCGGCTGCGGTCGCTACTGTCACGGTCCATTATCGCCTGAAGAATCTGCCGGCGGTTCGCCAGCCGCCCGGTGGCCCACAATTCGTCGCTCCGGCGCCGGGCGCGGACCTGCGGTGAGGCATCCAGGTAAAACTTGACGTCTGCGTCGGGGAATACCACCGATCCCTGGTCTCGCCCCTCGGATACAAAATTGCCCATCCTGTTGCCGATCTTCCGTTGCAATTTCACCAGCACGGCGCGAACCTGGGGCGATGAAGCCGCGTAGCGGGTTTTGGTAGTTATCTCGGGCGCCCGGATTTGCCGGCTGACGTCCCGACCACTCACCAGCACGCCGACGCCGTCAGCGTGGGGGATCAGTTCCAGATCGATCCGCTTGGTCAGAGCCGCCAGCGCAGCCTCGTCTCGCAGGTCTATGCCCTGAGAAATAGCATGGTAGGTCACTGCTCGGTAGGTTGCGCCGCTGTCCAGGTACGCTATGCTCAAGGCTTTGGCAAGCTCTCGTGCGACGGTACTCTTACCCGATCCCGCCGGTCCATCAACTGTAATAATCATGACGAGAGTGTACCTAAATTGTGCGGCCATGTCATTGTGCCAAGCCGGGCAAGGGGCGGCTGTGGTCTCCCAGGCCATCGGCTGCCCTTGACGCTAGGACACCGCCGCGCTACAGTGGCTGGCTGCAAAGCATAATGTGGTGGCAAAGCGGCGTGTGGGCTGGTTAACGGACCCCGTGTGGGAGATGGTTATGTCCGGTGACGCCAAACGTGTTGAGGAATTACGCCAACTGATCTGCCGCCACGACTGGCTGTATTACGTGCAGGCTCGTCCGGAAGTCTCCGACCGCCAGTATGACCGCCTGATGGCGGAACTCAAGGCCCTGGAGGCCGCCAATCCTGCCTTGGTCACACCCGACTCGCCTACGCAGCGGGTGGCGGGCCAACCGATCGACGGCTTCACGCCTGTTACGCACGCCGTACCCATGCTCAGTATCGACAACACGTATAGCGCCGACGATGTCCGCCAGTTCGATGCCCGTGTTCGCAAGGCCGTTGGGAGCGAAACATTCCACTACTTGGTGGACCCCAAGATCGACGGGGTGGCCGTGGTGTTACGATATGAGGCGGGACAATTATTGCTGGCAGGCAGTCGCGGTGATGGTCACACCGGCGACGACGTAACTGCCAACATCCGCACTATCCGCTCCGTCCCGCTTAGCCTCAGGGGCGATGGAATTCCCGATGTGCTGGAAGTGCGCGGCGAGGTCTATTGGCCGCAGGGAAACTTCAACGCCTACAACTCCGCCCGCGCTAAACAGGGCATAGAGACTTTTGCCAACCCACGAAACGGCGCGGCCGGAACGCTCAAGCAGCTCGACCCGAAAATTGTCGCACAGCGTAAACTGGCGTTCATAGCTCACGGTCTTGGGGAAATGTCCGTCCGTTCGGCGGACCGGGCCAACGAGGTTATGAAGAGAATCGCCCAGTGGGGTATCCCTACAAGTCGCCACGCGAAGGTCTGCGGATCGATCGGCGAAGTGCTGGCAACTATTTCCGACTGGCTTGAGCGCCGCAGTGAGGTGGACTACCAGACCGACGGGATGGTTGTGAAGGTGGATGAACTGGTCCTGCGCCGACGCTTGGGCGCAACGAGCAAGTACCCTCGCTGGTGTATCGCCTACAAGTATGAGTCCGAGCAGACTCAAACCGTCCTGCGGAGCGTCGATTTCCAAGTGGGGCGGCTGGGCACGATTACACCGACGGCCCACTTCGACCCGGTGCAACTGGGTGGGACGACCATCTCCAACGCGTCCCTGCACAACTTCGACCAGGTCCGGCGGCTGGATGTGCACGTGGGCGACACGATTCTGGTGGAAAAGGCCGGCGAGATTATCCCGCAAGTTCGCCAGGTAGTGCATGAAAAACGCCTGGACAAGGTCAAGGCGATATATCCGCCTAAGTCCTGTCCGTCCTGCGGTCAACCCACAGCGCGGGATGAGGGCGGGGTGTATCTGCGATGTATCAATCACGAATGTCCGGCGCAGTTGCGTGAGCGCCTGTTATTCTTCGCCGGGCGCGGCCAGATGGACATTGAGAGCCTTGGTCCGGCGGTGGTTGACCAGTTGGTGAGCGAGGCCTTGGTGACACATTTTGCCGACCTGTACGCGCTGAACAAGCGGGATCTCATGGCACTGGAGAGAATGGGCGACAAGTCGTCAGAGAACCTACTGGCCGCAATCGAGACGAGCAAATCTCGCGACCTTGCGCGGCTGATTGCCGCCTTGGGTATCCGCCACGTTGGCGGCAGGATGGCGGAGGTACTGGCGGGGCAGTTCGGCGATATCGTTGCTGTCGCGTCCGCTTCGGTCGAAATACTCACAGAAATCAACGAGATCGGTCCGGTAATTGCTGCGAGTGTTTTCGCCTTTTTCCACAGTGATGCGGGAATTGAGACGGTGAGGCGCCTCAAGGACGCTGGTGTGCGAATGACGGCGGCGAAGCCACGAGGTGTCGCCGCGGCGATGATGGGGGGCAAGACCGTCGTAGTGACCGGTGCGATGGAGGACTTCTCGCGCAGCGAGGCGCAAGCGGCGATCAAGGCTGCCGGAGGGCGGGCCGTCTCGAGCGTGTCGGCCAAGACCGACTTTGTTGTAGTGGGCGATTCGCCCGGTTCCAAGGTCGACAAGGCCCGCTCCTTGGGTGTTGAGATCATCAATGAGAAGGAATTCAAACGACGCCTTGGGATGACCTAGTGTTGCCGCCATACTTAATCAACTGACCGGGCAACTCGAAGTCAGTGTGTGCAGATGTCCATCGATGACGTTAAGGGTCTTCCGTCTGATTGGTTAGCGAATCGACAAAGTGAACAGGCCATACAAAAATCCCCCAAGTATCGATTGCCGGTGCGCGAGGCAAGTCAGATACGCTCCCAGTGGGCAGGCTGGCGTTAACACATAGCCGCAAAGCCCAGCAGGACAAAGAAAGCCACTTTCAACTTGTGCCGAATCCTAAGCCGCATCGCAACAATGCCTCCTGAGGCAAGTCATTATTTTTCGACAGCCCCATTGTAGTGCAACTTGTCTAAGGCGCGAAGGGGTAAACTTACCCGAATCCGACCCGATTGGCCAGAAAGTAATCTGGGGGAGATGCGAGGTTTGCTAAGAAGACGCGGGTTGTAAGGCCTGTTCCGGTTGTTCTGGGGGATGGTTAAGTGTGATAATGAGCGTTGATTTCGATGTATTCCTTTGACAGATCGCATGTTAAGGCGGTGAAACGCCCCGACCCCAGTCCCAGATTGCACAGAATCTTGACCATCGTGCCGGAGAGATGTCTGCCCACTGCAGCGGTGCTGAACTTCGTCGCGCCCCCGCACTTAAACACCACAATGCTACCGATCCGAATCGCAAGTTTCTCGACAACAACTTTTGCGGCGCTCTTACCCAAAGCAGCGGCGATTCTGCCCCAGTTTGGATCGTGACCGTGAATAGCGCATTTAAACAGCGGCGAATTCGCCACTGACTTTGCGGCTATCTCGGCCTCACGGTTGCTGCGGGCACCGCGAACGATTACCTCGATGAGTTTGGTTGCACCCTCGCCGTCGGCGACTACCGCACGGGCTAACTTCGCGCAGACCTCGGTTACCGCAGAGGTGAGTTTTCTGTGCCCGGGTGACCCGGTGAAAATCACTTTGTTGGCGGCGGCGCCGCTCGCGAGTATGGCTACCATATCGGAGGTTGAGGTATCGCTGTCGATTGTGATAGCATTGAAAGTCGGCCCCACAGCGGTGAACAATGCCTTTTTCAATGCTGGCGGCGAGATGGCTGCGTCGGTGGTGAGCACACCGATCATTGTGGCCAGCGACGGGGCAACCATACCCGCGCCCTTGACAATACCCGCTATCGTCACCTTCTTGCGGCCGATTTGCGTCTTCACGATTGCCGACTTGGCCCGTGTGTCGGTAGTCATGATGGCTCGCAGGGCTACCTGGTCGTTGCGTGTGCTCAGCGATTCTGCCGCAGCTGCGATCCCTCGGCGAACCCTTGTCATCGGCAGCGGACGGCCAATGATGCCTGTGGAGGCTACCAATATCTTGTCCGGGCGGCTTCCCAGGCATTTGGCTGTCTCAGTGGCCATTGTTTGGGCGTCGTGTAGCCCGACCTTGCCGGTGCAGACATTAGCGTTGCCGGCGTTGATTACGATGGCGCGGGCCTTGCCGTACCGGCGAGGGAACATCTGGCGGCACCACAAGATCGGAGCTCCGACGATTTGGTTCTGGGTGGTGACTATAGCGACCGATGCATCCCGGTCAGCGGCGACTATTGCCAGGTCCTCGCTCCCGCTGGGCTTCATCCCACAAGCTACGCCAGCCGAGCGAAAACCCTTCGGGAGCGTGATATGCCGGGTAACGTTCATTGGGTAATCTCCAAGTGCGCGTAAGGCTGTCAGCGCAGTGACGCATAGAGGGGTTATAGCGGGTGGCGGTGTGGTTGTCCACCGTCCGCTGGGGGGGGGGGCAGAGATGATGCGAGTCGATGTGCGGACGGGAGTTAGATGCCGCTGGGGGCACCAGGGCGAAAAAATCTCGTGAAACCGCTAAAATCGTCTTGACTTTATCCTAACGTAAACCTAACATATCTGCCGGGTCGTGGAGAGGTCGCAGCGGGCTGCCATGGAGGGCTGTCGTGAAGGTGTGAGGTCGATGATGCGCACAAATGTTGTTGCACTTGCTGATGAGGAATACGACGCAGTAGCTGGACGTAGTGCCTCGCCGTGGTGCGAATGTCGGAGTGCCCGAGAATCTTGGAAACCAAATAGATGTCCACTCCACCCTGAACCAACAGGCTGGCCGTGGTGCGGCGGAAATCACGCCAGCCGCCTCCGCCTCCGGGCCTGTCCATGACGGGGAGGGCCTCTTTGATGGGCCTGAGCATCCGGGCCCAGTGCCGACGTGAACGCTCGGGAAACACAAGATCGTCGGGTTTGCCGTGGCTCATACCGTCTATGATCTTGCCGAGTTTCTTGCTGACGGGGACACTACGGCCCCGGTCGGTCTTTGTGGCCTGTGAACCGTCCACGACGATGATCGACCCGGCTGGAAAATGTATGCAGCCGCAATTTCTGGGCTGTTTGGCGCTGCTTACATTACCGCGAGCAGCAGGTAGGCCGGCGCGGCTGCCATCAGGGGTGAGTCGATAATGTCCAGCATACCGCCGAATTCCGGGACCGTAGCACCGCTATCTTTGACGTGGACCGATCTCTTCAGTAGGCTCTCACACAGGTCGCCGAACTGACCGACCAAGCCGACGACCACGCCAAATAGCGCTGCCTGCCACATAATCAGCCCCGCTCCCATCCCCCAGTTGCCCAGCAGACTCACGGCGGTCCCGGCGGCCAAGCCGCCAAACAGCCCCTCCCAACTCTTGCCTGGCGACAGCCACGGTATCATCTTGTGTAGCCCGACAGCCGAGCCGACAAAGTAGGCCCCGATATCCGTGGACTTTACTACCGCCAGAAACAGCACCAGCCACATCAGGCCGTTGGGGGTAAGCATGCGGATTTGGAGGATCATTGCTCCCCCCACGCCCAGGTACAATACCGTCAGCAGCGTGCAGGCGATTGTCCGCAGCGCGTCGGTGGTCCTGGAACGGATCATCTGTTCCAGGAACGTCAGGGCAACAACCACCGCCAGCAGCACCATGACGGCTTGACCACTGAGCGGGACACCCACGAATTGCCACCACAGCGGAAGGGTGCCCAATGTCGTGGAGCCGATTGCTGCCGAGAGGCCCAGGATCAGCACGCCGGCTGCCCCGCAGAGCCTGACCATCTCCCAAATCGCCAGGACCGACAATGCCAGAATCGTCACTGCTACCGGTAGACCACGAAGTATCATAGTCGACCCGTGGGGCAAGCCCAGCCGGATCACTCCTGCCTCCTCCAAATACCAGTCTGCCCACAGCAGGGCGGCCACTGCTGCGATCATGATTGTCCCGAGGAGTATCCTTGTCTTCATGATCCGGTCTGTTTCGGAAGCCAGGCCCTGTCACGTCGAACAGTAAT
>JASLZV010000076.1 GCA_030754715.1 Phycisphaerae bacterium | reverse complement strand
CACGGGTACACCTTCAGTCACTGGGTACGTGGCCTGATCGCCAAAGAGTTGTCAGGAGGTGATCATGTCGGGTAAGCCGCACAAAGATTCGCTGAAAAATTACATGACGCCAACCCAACGCGCAAGCATGGGCAACAGTCCAACATGGCATTCAATATGCTTTGAAAAGACTGGGGTTTGTAGGCCCGGTAAAACCAAGCGTGACCGCGCTAAGAAATTAAATCGTCAATAACCTTCAACGGGCTACAGTCAGGCGCTTGCGTCTGGCTGTGGCCAAGGAGACCCTATGACCTACACCGAATCGTCAACGCGAGGTGAGTTGAACCCCGGCGACAGTATCTTTCTGTTTGACCACGACATCGGGGAACTTGTGAATTTGAAAGTCAAAGAAGTTCCCCCGATTGGTCGAGCATTTAAGGTCGAAGTCGATGGGGAGGAAATGTGGGCCAACTACATTTGGTTTGAAGATGGCTCATGCGTTCTCGCGGGTAGTCGTGAAACTTTTGAAAGGCTATTGCCAACATCGGTAATGGGCCTTCCGCGTTAAACTCTGAACCACATAAGTCCCGCTTCGGCGGGGCTTTTTTTTTGCCTAAATTTTACGGCCAATGAATTCGATGGCGCACTCAGTCACGGGCGTTAAGGTCTGATCGAATTCGTACCCTTCCCTCAACCTTCTGTGGAAGTCATTGACCAGAGTGATGCGCTCACAGATCATCTTGTCGGTATGGTGCTTGATCAAGTCCACCACGTTGACCGATACAGGCGACCACGAGTCGCGCTTGCAGATTGTGAACGTGTGCTTGTGATCATCGTTGTATCGACTGGGCCACACACCGCCTTCGTACATATCCTCGTCTGGGACGGTGACCACGATGAACCCGCCCGGTTTCACGATTCGTATCCAGTTGGATAGCGCCTCTTGTGGGTTCACCATATGCTCAAGGCAATGACTGGATGCGAGGAAATCGAATTGGTTATCCTCAACCCCTTCCATGTACTGGGCGTCGCCATCCTCCATATCCCACGTTCTGGCGCTCAACATTAAAGAGAACACTCCCGCGTACTGGCCCAGTGGATCGGGCGCACCGCCGATGTCTATTCCCTCGCCACGGAAGTAGCGATTGTGAAATGCTCCATCATTGAATCTTCGTTTGACTGACTTCGATTGCTCGTACATAAGAATCCCTGAGCCAAGTTTTACGTGTTGTTTTTTCTGCCACTTGATGACCAAGATTTTTCGTTGTTTTATCTATTCAGTCAAGCGCTTCCACGGTACTTTATGTAGACATGGCAAGGGGTTACGTGTCTAAACGGTAGGCGTCCCTGTGAAACTCTGGATAATAGCAAGCGCTAGAATTACGCCGACAGCGCACATTATTATCTTTTGTTTCTTAGTGCGCTTGGCAAACCATTCACCAAGGCCACACATCACACATCCGTATATTTTCATACTTCCCCCTTATCCGTCGCCCGTAAGAGCGAATCAATTTCTTCTCGGACTGCTACTTGCGTCCCTATTTTCTGGCACACGACTCCCGCCGCTATATTAGCAAAGTCTAATCCTTCCTCGATTGACATATTCTCCAACTGTGACACAACGAAACCGGCCACAGCGGTGTCACCCGCACCACAAGTGTCTGTTACATCGAACATCTGCTTGGGCTTTCGGATGATTGCTTTTTTATTGCCAGAATAATAGGAAGCACCACCGCTTCCCTCAGTTATCAGAATTGCGCCTATGTCCAAGCGCTTGAGTACAGACGATGGTTTTTCATCACCACACGACTGGTTGTACTCTTGTCGGTTTGGCGTTAGTAGATCAGCCCCCCGATAGATCGACCAGTCAGCAGACTTGGGGTCTACCGCAATGGGCTTGCCCTGACTCTTTGCTGATTTGATGATTTCCTTGGAGGCCTGTTGGAAGTGCTTGCCGTAATCAGAGAAGATCACGTAATCGCACTTCTCCAAATACACACGGTAGTATCGCAAAATATTCTCAAGATCGGTCTCCTTCACGGCGGCTTCGGTATCAATCCTGACCAAATGATGCGACCCAGAAATGATGCGCGTCTTGACCGTCGTTTCGATTCGCTCTTGCTGTAGGTGAAATCGTGATAGTAGAGAGGATATGGCGGCCATTAAATCTTTTCCCGCCTCATCCTGCCCCACAATAGACATAAGTTGTGCGGATACACCAAGTGCTTGTACGTTTGCGGCTACATTGCAAGCGCCACCGGGGCGATCATATGTACCACCAACACGCAGAACTGGCACTGGTGCTTCTGGCGACATTCGATCAACACGACCAAAGGTGTACCGATCAAGAATGGCGTCGCCAATTACACAAACTGCAGAGGTCATTCACCTATCCTCATATACATATATTATACGCTTCTACTGTCAAGCGGTAACGCTAGTAAGCGCCAACATGGCCGGTTTCGTATAAGCGATCTTCCGTCTTTGCCAAGCCGTTCCTAAAACTGTTATCAAGTGATCGCTTGACTAGCGCACTCCATCGACTCACCGCCATCTCGCTTACCCCGTATTTTTTTGCCCACCATTTTTGGGTATGCCTTGGTCGATCTCGCGACCAACTCAAGATGCAGTCGCGCACGAACCATCGATCCTTGCCTAATTCTCTCGCTACGTGCCTAGTTAACTCCTCGGTTCCAACAACAGTGCCACCAGTGAAATATGACCAAACTGCCGCCGCCTCTATAGGCGTGCAGGCCCGTTGAAGGTTTAGAATGATTAATGAGGCTTCTGCCAATTTATCCCACCTATTTAGAGTTGGCAGGACATCGTGGTATCCAGTCTTTGAGGCCAACCGCCAAATAGACGGGCTGTCAATGATTGGTGTCTTAGTTCTCCTTATTGCCCAACTAATAGCGTCATATCCTGATCTGAACATAGAGCCTTCCGAAGCCAATCAATTGCACTGCCGTCTTTGATGTGCTTGGAATCAACCCGTAACACTAGGATTCCAAGCAATGCGGCGTTGTTATATTTTTCACAATCGTTGTGGAAACCGACTCCCGTCGTATGACGAGATGTGCGGTACGTTCCACCCTCTACCTCGCAGGCAACCCTTATCTCCGGCCAATAAAAATCAAATCTCCATTTTCGTGTTTCGTGGAAGCGCTTCTCACGCTCTGGAATAGGCAACCCTTCTGCCTTAATCTGAAAAAGAAGTGTCTCTTCAAGTGCACTCAAAACTAAATTCTATTTTTTTGAATAGATGCTTTCGTAGGGCACCTTTTCTAGGTTGTTTTTTCTGCCACTTGATGACCAAGATTTGAAATTGTTGCACATAACCTCTTGTGTGCAACACGTTTTCCAGTACACACAAATCTCGCCACCCTCATCACATGGGCACAAATCTATTCCGGGGATTTTGCGAAGGTCACCAAACATCGCCAAGCCCAAGCGATCCACACGCTGTCGTTCACGCTCATAGTCTGAGCGACACCCCCTACATACACCATCGAACCCATCAGACTTCTTCTTCCACCCCGGCGGGTTAGGTCGAAAGTTGCTTGTGGTTGTCCATTCCCCACACTTAGAGCATTGCTTCTTATTCTCCATAGAATGAGCAATGCCTAAGCGCGTAAGGAAACGGGGGGTATTTCTTAGATGACGGACTACTGGACTGGCAACGGCCTAACCCGGCAGGGCTAGACGTGCTTGGAGAGAAGTGCTTACAGGGGGTACAACTAACACGCGGCTCGATAAACACCTCTCTCGGTTTCCAATCAGGGTCTCGTCGTTTTACAACTGGCTCTTCAAGATCGCCAAACAATCCTTTTACCTGTAAGAAGAAGTCAGAGAATCCATTAACTTTCATCCAATCCCACTTCTCTTTCTTGGAATTAAATTTTATTTCATGGTAACCATCGCCTTGTTGTCTACTTGGTCTCCACCCAAGGGTTTGCCTTATGCTCCGGCCAGACGCGCCCAACTCCCACCCCTCTCGCGTAGGTGTTGGCGACATCGAGTGCCCCAATCATCGCTAGACTCATCAGGTAATCGAGCCAACCCCATATCGGTTAATTTATCGGCCAAGAGCCTCAAATGTTTTTTATCGAAACGTCTGGTGTAGTGCCAATTGCAATAAGCAATATCCGCAACATAGATGGCACCCTCTTTAGAGCAATCAGCACAGTGTCGTTTAGCGCTGTTTAGTGCATCTCTCTGTTGATCGAGTTGTTGCACAGGGTCGCTCCACCGACCTTGGTTCAACCAAGTGCTTGGCATTGGCAATCGAGGGACAAAGATGTCGGCTCGTTTCCTTTTCTGTTGGTCAGGATATTTTTTGAAGATCGAATTTCGATAGGCAACCTGACCGATGATTGCCTTGTTTAATGTTTCTTCTGCAAATTCAGCCCAGTCTTCCTTTGGAATGCCGGGGTCTTTAAGGAAAACCTTTATCCAAGCCTTGAGCGCTTCTTTCTTGGCTTGCTTCTGCCCAGTAGGCCACTCGCTCCACCACTCATCAAAAAGGTCAACCAGTATTGCTTCTTGAGTGCTGTCCATTTTCTGTTTCTCCATATAACCATACTTATGCCGAAATGAATCCGGGGCTTGGTGGTTTGGGATCGTGAGCCTTTTGTCGGAAGACCAAGCCAACTTTTATCGACGGTGGTAAGCGCTAGGTTCGAGCGATGTGGGGTTTCCCGTTCCCACACACATACTGACCACCCGTTATCGGAGAATAAGACACACTCTTACAATCTGTCAACCGCTCTTGCACAAGCGCTTGAATGTTGTAAGGGGTTGATTGTTGTTAATCTAGAAACAGGCGTTTCTTGCACAAGCGCTTGAATGTTGTAAGGGGTTGATTGTTGTTAATCTAGAAACAGGCGTTGTATAATGCGGTCACCAATGAATGTGTAGTGGGTGAAAGGTGTGGATACCGAGCCATCTAATTGCAGAGTGACCGAAGAACAATCGGTATTAAAGGGAAAGCGCACCTTGTGGTGGGCGGCGACCCGGCTAACCAAGCCGACGTTAGCGTGAGGCATCACGTTACTTTGTCGATGCTGTATAGGAAGCAAAAAAACCGACAATCCTCCATCGTATACGCAACCCTCAAGCGCTATGGATGGACGCCTGAGTGGGCCACCCTGCAATGGGGCAGACGTGATCCACTCTTGCGTCAATCCTAAATATGTTTCCAAAAAACAGAACATGGAAAAACAAAAAACATCTATCGTGGCTCACGGAAGACCACCAGAAATGCGTCTTGTGTGGCCACCCCGGTTGGGACGAGAACCAACTCATTGCTCACCACGCCATCGGTATGGGCTTGGGGGGGACTACAGGCGGTAAGGCCAGTGATTCACTTGCTATGCCAATGCACGTCTTATGTCACAACCGCTTCCACCAAACACCCAACAAATTCGGAGAGGAGCAATGGCGATGGTTGATAACAACACTCGACCAAGCGATCCAGTGGTACGCCGAGCAGAAGCAATGAATCTTACGAGCAGGGCCGCATTGACCATGCTTATCGTTGAAAACCCCAACGATGTGATGGAGTTGATCCGTCCGATCCTGATGCGCTATGCCGGTGACCAAGCGTTATCGGAGAATGAAATGGCGTTATGCCAATATTTTAACGACTGTATAATAGCCAGAGAGGACGACGGATTTGATCAGCGACGAGAGGTGTGAAAAGGCCATGCGCTATCTGGCGTTAACAGATGAAAATGCCGCTGTTGCCAAGGCCAAAGCAAAAGCCCTTGAGCAGTACGGCAAGACGGTTAAAGCCTTTGGGTTTTTGGATGCATCTGGAACCGTAGCGGAAAGGGAGGCGACAGCGTTGACTTCTGATGCGTACAAGGCTTATTTGAAGAAATATGAAACAGCGGTGATGGACAGTGAAAAATATGCGAACAAACGTGCCACAGAGGCAGGCGTTAGAGAGGTGTGGCGCTCTTTACAGGCGAATAGGCGGCAAGGTGCGTCTTAGTCGAGACCAAAAGATTCGACACGCGGAAGAAGTTTGCCGTCATGCCAAATACTTGGCGGTTGAACTTGAGGGCGCGGTGATCGAACTCAATAGCCTGCATGAGCAATTTGGCTTGGAAAAAGCCGAAGACACCATCGCTTCTATGGACTGGATGAAAGATCAGATCAATTCGTTCAAGGAACACACCAACCAACCAATGGGCGCCTTGCTCGATGACGACATCATCGATGATTGAGAAAGGGTACAACAAGTTCGTCGGTGATGGGGCTAAGATGTCTAAGACCGAGATTTTCACCCGAATTGGGTTGGGAATCATCGTGACTTTTTTGTTAGGGTGGATGGTCTGGGGAGTTGTGTCAGCACCGTCCTATATGTGGAACTAAACAGAGGTTTTATGCGATGAGTGATATAAAAATCATTAGTATTGCGGGAGTGGCACTCGTTTTTTATTTATTATTGTTACTGGGTGGTTGTAGTATGGAGATTGGCGGGACAACAACTGGTGTGGAGGTTTGCACGGGCGACACAACCGAATGCGCCGAACATGATGAAAGCACAGTCACGACAACAACCGAAACAACAGAGGCAAGTTAATGCGACCCTCGGCTGAAAATGATTGGTCACCGCCACCCGATCTAGTTGATTCTGGTATTTCGATGTCCACAGAAATATCCGAAATTGCTACAGCCTTGAACAGTGCGCTTTCCGACATCACCGACGCACCAAAGACGGCGACAGCATTCAAGTATAAATATGCTCCACTCGACGTGGTCATGCCGATTGTTCGCTCGGCTTGCCAAAAGCACGGACTTTTCTTATTGCAGTCACCGTGGTCACCAGAACGAGGAGCGCTTGGGGTAACCACACTGCTTACGCACAAGAGTGGGCAGTGGATTCAGACCCAATACGCTATTCCCTTCACGCCTGATGGACAGAACGTCTTCCATCAAGTTGGCACCTCGACAACGTACCTTAGACGGTATGCCGTGATGGCCTTGATGATGCAGTCAGCCGAGGATGATGACGCTGTATCAACCGAAAAGAGGAAGCCCGACCCCAAAAAATATACCCCACCTACGGGGGGTGCAAAAAACATCATCCGAAAATTAACTAAGGTTGCGAAGGATGCAGGCAGAGAGCATCTCGATACTGCCTACCTCGCCCTTTCAGAGGATGAGAAAAAAATGCTTACAGCCGCAGACAAGGCATCACTAAAGGAGATCGCCAGTGCCACACATTAATGTGGCGCAAGGGACGCCGGAATGGCACGAAGCGCGAAAAGGCATTCTCACCGCATCCAACGTGGCATCTGCCGCCGGACTAAAGGGGGCTTACGATTCAAGGACGGCCCTATGGAAGAGCCTCAATGGGTTGGTGGTGAAAGAAGTAACTGCACCGATGATGTACGGAACAGAGCATGAAGAGAACGCACGACATGACGGGGAAATTGCAATTGGTCGCCTTTCTTGGCCTGTTGGTATTTTTGTGCATCCTGAGTTTGATTGGTTGGGTGCTAGTCCTGACGGCCTTCTGGGTAAGACTGCTCTTCACGAAATTAAATGTCGTCCAGAGAATCCCTATAAGGATGTGCCATCTCATCATATGGCGCAAGTTCAAATCCAACTTGCCTGTGCCGGGTATCCAGAGTGCTACTACCAGTCATGGACGCCAGACGAACACCGAATCTGGCTCATCAAAATCAACCAAGACTACGTCAACTG
>JASLZV010000075.1 GCA_030754715.1 Phycisphaerae bacterium | reverse complement strand
GCCAGAACCACAACCATCGGCGTTTGGGCAATGTCGAATGCCGGATGTACAAAGTACAGGAACCCGGCCGTCACCACGAAGAGGATGCCGAACAGACCCAGTTGGCGGTTCACGTCGGCGAACGGTGTAATCAGTTTCATCGTGAAGAAACAGAATGGGATGATCATCGCCAGAAAGATGACCACAGCGTTGATAAGATCTATTACGGTACCGAGCGAACCGGTGTAGGCCCGAAAGGCCACCCCCCTCGCCTCTTCGACTTCATCGAGGAGGCGATCGCTTCGATCAGCCTTCCGATTCTGGTCGAACCGTTCAAGTTGAGCCCCGGCCGCGGCGGCAAATTCGGCGGGTGCATCACTGACAACCCCCTTATTGATCAGGGTCTTGAGTCTTCCATCGGCCAGTCGCTGCATGTCTTTGGCACCAATAACCAGCAAGTCTTCCAGCCGGCCGGTGCCCGCCTGGAATCCACGGCCCACCAGTGAGCCCGACTCGTCGGTGGCCACGGCTACTCCCCTGCCGATTCGCAACATGAATCTGCGGCCCGGCTTGACCATGACCGAACCGGTGCCGTCAAGGGCCGCAGCAACCCCTTTGGTCACAAAGGCCGCCCTTACACCAGCTACGGCAAAACTGCGAGGCTGGGTTCCCTCGTCGGCGTCCAGGACGTCCACTTCCTTCACCGGAGCGAGTGTAAGCGGTTCGGTCAGTCCAACCAGATCCGCCTTGCGGGCCTCAAACATCACCATCGGGCTTGCCACAAACGCCGCGTTCTTGGTCCGAATTATAGAGGGGAACTGATCAGGGGGCGTAGCCATGTCCAGAGTAGAGGTCATGTTCCCAAACGTCTCATCATAAGCGTAGGCCAGCACGGGGCTCTCGCGCCAAGCCGCTCCCCGCACCGCTACCTCGCCGCGCGGACCGCTCATCAGAATCGGCCACCCGCGCACCTGGCCGGCTACCTCCAACGGACGAACGCCGAAGCCCGCCTTGGCAACAACCATCAGTGCGTCGGGCACGACAATCCGCGGAGTACCGGTTGCCAAGTCGTCGTGAAGTCGCAATTGGACTCGAACGACGTGCTTCTGGCTCTTTCCCTTGCGAGTAAGGGTGTCTCCGAGTTCCGCAGAACTGACCAGCCGGGGGAAATACTCTTCCGCAAAGCCCATCAATCGGTCAAAGTTCTTCCGATTGATCCTATCGGGCGTATCGTGCGGGGTGTATGCCCTGCTCCTGAAATCCCGCACACCCATAAAAGTGATGCCGGGCTTGGCGTACCAGTGAAACGGGGTCGATCCGGCGGCGAACCGGCCGCCCATGTGTGCGATCCAGGAGATGCCGCCGTCATTGAGCAGGGTGTTGGTCAAGACCCCGCCGACGACGACGTTCTCGGCGATCTTCAGGGTATGGTGTGACAATTCGGTGACGCGATTGACGGGGGGGACCCAATAATTGCTTCTGTCGCCGGCCGACAGATGCCCCAAATGAAAGAAGCCCGCCCTGTCCGTGCCGAAACTCAGGTCCAGGGCAATGCCCGCAACCGCGGTCAGTGGTGTGTAGCGAACGTCGAATGCCTCGTCTTGCCCCAGGTCTCCGATCGCATTGACATCGAGATCCGAACAGGTGAGGTACAACAACCGGCGGCGCACCGCTAGATTCGACAGCAACTGGCGCACGTCGTGGTCCAGTTCATCCGCCTGAAGCCGCATCGTGTTGAACAGTTCGGAAAACAGCCTCGCGAGGTGGTCTCGCTCCTGAGATATCAACTGTTGGTAGTCAAGTTTGCGCCCGAATCGATTGAACAAACTCATCAGGCGAATCATACGCTTTACATCCGCTTCGAGACGCTCGATCTCCTTCAACGATGCCTGTGTGTCTCGCTTTTCCTGATTCCGGCTGAGGTCGAACTTTATTCGGGCAACACGCCGGCGGGCTTTGTTTCGCAACGTCCGTATTCGCTGCAAGATCGGATCTTTGAGTTTCAGCACCTGCCCGGCGACAGTAGCCGTTTCCGCGCGCATCCGCACGATCAGTTCCGCATCGGGTTTCCGTTTGTACACCCGCTGGTAGAAACGCTGCTTGGTCAGTTCGCGCTCGGTCCAATCCAGTTCCTTCCGGATGGCCTCAGCCGACATGAAGGCATAAAAGGCATACTGGTGTTCCCCTTGCAGTGCATTGGTATGATCGTTGACAACGCTCAGCAGGACCGGCCGGGCCGGGGGGTGTTTTTCGAACTCGTCCAGCAGGCGCATCAACAGGACCAGATTCGCCGCTCCGTTGGCTCCGGGCGACAGTTCCGGCACGACCGAGGCGCTGTCCTTGTACGTTTGGAGATGAACAAGTTCGTTGGCCGGGCCCTCCCGGTCCGGCGCGTCGCCGTCGCGCAAGTCTGCGGCCGGAGGAATGAACAGCCAATCAATCGCCACCTCGCGTCGCTGCCAGGTTCCCGGCTGCGGTTGGCTAATGCTGATCGGGCTCGCAGTGCGCGTTTTTTCCCGCCAATCCTGGCCGAATGCTTCGGCCAGGTCCTTGTGTCGAACATAGAACCGCGGCACGCTTAAGGGTGTCAGGGTGGTTTTTTCAACGGCCTGCACGTGGTTGGCGGCGTCGGGGGGCTCGACAAAAAGGATTACCCTGGCCCCAAGCTGCACCGCATCCAACCATCGTTTGTGGGAGGCGAAGTCCATCATCACCGCACAGTTGCGCAGATCCTTGCCGCTGAAGTCCTGGCGTCGCGCCTCGCCGACGTACACCAATTTGCCCGTGTAATCACCGGCGGAGAGATTGGCGGGTTCCACCAGATTTGGAGCCATCTGATACAGGCGAATCCGGGCCTTGCCGGCGGTCAGCGTTGCCGGACCGGGCGTGAAGGCAGCCGTGTGGAACTTCATGCGGCCATGCTGCCACAGACCCCGTAGGGCCCTGGCGGCTTGGAGGTCTGCCCGCAATGCCACCACCGAGGCATCTTTGACAGCCGCATCGAGATGCTGACCGGTGCGGCTGGATTCGTCATCCTGGCGGCGGGCAGCCTCCTCGGTTTTCGTCGTGACGACGGCCGCAACGATCGGTAGCACAATCGCCGCTATGGCAAGCAAGAACACTATGACCAACAGGCTCCCTCGCCGCTGCACGTACCAGGTCGCCAAGACCACCGCCATCAGAATCACCAGCCCGGCAATAGCCAGCAACGGACTTTCGACGGTGTAGTGCATCCAGAACGGCGAACGAACAACCGTTCCGCGCTGAATCATCTGTTCGCGTTGGCGCTTGGTCGCCCAGAACTCTTCTTTGGCGGATTCAGCCTTTTTGAGAAGTTGCTCGGCTGCAGCCCATCGCTTCGGGTCGTTGTGCTTCCCCGCGGTTTCGGTAAACCGCCGCCAGACCATGCGGTCGACGACGTCGTTGCCGGGCTGTCCGATCTGGCGGTTCGGTGCCGCCTCAAGAAGGCTTTTCCACTGACTGTAAGCACTCCGGTCGCTCGCTGCGTGGGCCACCGGCGCCGCACACGCCAGCCAGCACACCAACAAGAGACAACCTGAAGCCGGCAGGTTCAGGTGCGGGATTCTGTCTCGCCAGGAGTTCATTCTTTCCCTTGTATGCTTCCCACCTGGATGTCCAGGTCTTCACGTTTCTCAATGCGATCGATGTGGCCGTCGCGGATCCAAACCACGCGGTCGCAAATGCTGAGCATTTTGTGGTCGTGGGTAGCGCTGATTACCGTCACGTTCATTTCCTTCGACAATTCCTTGAGCATGGCAATGATATTGGCGCCCGTCTGAAGGTCAAGGTTTCCGGTAGGTTCGTCGGCCAGGACGATGGCAGGGGAGTTGGCCAGCGCCCGCGCGATAGCCACTCGCTGCTGCTGTCCACCGGACATCCGCCCCGGACGATGGTTCCACCGGTCGCCGATACCCACCTTCCGCAGCAATTCGTACCCGCGGTCCCGCGCTTCGTCCGGATCCACATTGGCGAAGATCATCGGCATATTGACGTTTTCAAGGGCGGTCAACGTCGGCAGCAGATTGAAGGACTGGAAGATATAGCCGATCTTACGGCAGCGCAACCACGCCAATTCATAACTGTCCAGTGCGGCTACGTCCACCTCGTCGATAAAAACCATGCCTTCTGTCGGCTTGTCCAGCCCGCCGACCATGTTGAACAGCGTGCTCTTGCCGGACCCGCTGGGGCCCATAATCGCCATGTACTCCCCGCTGAACACGTCCAGGTTAACGTCTCTAAGTGCGTGAGTTTCCTGCCCGCCGAGATGGTACACCTTGTGAACGCCGATGGCTCGAACCACAAAATCGCGCCGGAGCGAGGTCTCCTCGCCGTCGGCCTTCTGTTTGATTGTATCGGGCGATGCGTTCATTCGTCCGTTCTCAGTGCATCAACCGGTCTCATCCGAGCGGCAATAATAGCCGGGTACACCGCTCCGATCGTAGCCAGGGCAAAGCCCGCCAGGAGGGACAGCCCCACCACCGACAGCCCATCGGCGACGGGAAAGTGCGACATGCCGTACCCCTTGAACTGCAGGCCCGCCGAAAGCAGGGCCACGCAGATTCCCAAGGCGATGCCGATGACGGCACCGGCCAGCCCCACCACCCCCGATTCAATCAGGAACAACTTGATCACCAAGTTGTCCTGGGCTCCAAGGCACTTCATAGTCCCGATTTCACGGAAGCGTTCCGTAACGCTCATCAACATGGCGTTGGCGATTCCGACCGTGCAAGTCAGAAGCGCCATAACAATCAGCCACCTGTCCAGCGGATCACCCCGAAGGGTTGTGGCGACGTTCACGCCGGCATAGCGCAACAGCGTTCGCAGTTCCGCCGCTGATCGCCTTTGCTGTTCCACCTCGTCGTCAAGCCCACCGACCTGTCCGGCCACAGGCGCGGTCCGCTCCATCCGGCGCACGGCTCTGGCCAGATTATACGTCGTCTTGTTGGCCAAGCCCGTGTACGTCAGGAACGCAATCGCCAATACGACCGAAACCATTGTCACCACCGACCGCATCAGGCGAACGCGAAGCCCGCTTATCGCCAAGACGAAGAGGCTCTTGGTTGGAAGCGACGCGCTCTCCTGCTGAATCATACGAAGCAGTGATTCGCCGCGGTCAACTCCAAATGGTGCATTAGCCTGCATGTTAAACTCGTCACTCATCACCCTTGCCGCCAGCAATACTGCCGACGCGAATATCCAACTCTTCGCGCAGTTCTATCTTTTCGACCCGGCCATCGCGAATACTCACGACCCGATCCGAGACGGACAGCATTTTATGATCGTGAGTCGCCGAGATGATTGTCACGCCTGTTTCCCGGCTCAGCAGACTGAGGCGCTCAATGATGCCCTCCCCGGTTGCGGTGTCGAGATTTCCCGTCGGTTCGTCCGCCAGGATCAGGGCAGGTGAGTTGGCAAAGGAACGAGCAATCGCAACTCGCTGCTGCTGGCCGCCCGAGAGTTGATCGGGGCGATGGTGCAGTCGGTCGCCCAGCCCGACCATATCCAACAATTCGGCGGCTTTCTTGTTCGCCTGCTCAGGGACGATCCCGCCCAGCAGCATCGGCAGCGCCACGTTCTGCAAAGCCGTCATGACCGTAATGAGATTGTATGTTTGGAAGACATAGCCGATGCAGCGATTGCGGAGCCGTGACTGTCCGGAGCGAGACAGGTCGGAAATCAGCACGCCGAGCACGGTCACCTGGCCGCTTGTGGGCGTATCGAGACCGCCGATCATGTTGAACAGCGTGCTCTTGCCTGAGCCCGAAGGCCCCATGATGGACAGGTATTCACCGGCGTAAATATCCAGCGTTATTCCCCCCAGGGCGTGGACTTCCTCGTCGCCTACCCGGTAAATCCGGCTGACGTCCCGAAGTGAGACGATCGTCTCCTTCCCGGCTGTGTTCCTGCCGCCGCCAGTTGTCAAAACCTTTGGGCTTCTTTCCATGAACAACTACGCTCCGAGAAGCATATTCCTCAGAATTTCCCATGGCGGGCTCTCGGCTTTTCAAATACAGCCCCCCACAACTGCGCCGCCGAGCATATTAATAGTCAACATCAACCGGAATATTCTAATCGAATCCGCCAACGATCGCAAGACCACGTCTGGAAACCTCTGGAAACCTCTGAAAACCTCTGAAAGTATGTTGTCAATGCCGGCATCAGCCTCTTTCGGCAGTGGAGGCGCCTGGCGAGTAGTCAAGGTCTCCGCCACCCGTCGGCGCACGCGAACGCCAAGAGTTTTCGCTCCGGCTGCCGGAACACCCGCGCCTTTATGCTAAGTTTCTTGTCAATCCGAAACCCAGGAAAATCAACCAACAAGATCCACTTAAGGTTTTCTCGCGCAGTGCGCGAGTATATAATGGCCGCACAAAAGAACTCTTCGGGGGCCGGGCGGCCGGATATGCGCAAAAGAAGTACTTTTTTGGTCTGGGGCGTACTAGCCGCAGCCATTGTGGCGGTGATCGGAATCGCCGTGTGGAGAAAAGATTACCCGGCCCATCATTTCGCCGTGGTCGAGAAAGGCGGGCTGTACCGAAGCGGCCAACCGAAGGAGTCCGGTTGGCAGGCAATCAAAGACACGCATCACATCAAGACGGTGGTGGACCTTCGTGAGATTAACCCCGATGCGCCCTGGTCGATCACGGAAAGAGAGTTTTGCCGGCGAAACGGGATAGCATTGGTACACTTGCCCCTGGGACCAATGACGGACGCAGAGTTGAAACGGTTTTGCGAGATTGTGATGGATTCAAACCGCCAGCCCGTGTTGGTGCACTGCCAGGCAGGCAGCATCAGAACAGGTGTGTTGGTTGCATCATACAGAATTGCGGTGCAGGGGTGGAGTTACGAGGATGCGTTAGCCGAGGCCAGGCGATTCCGATTCAGCCCGGCCAGGCACAAGCAACATGATGCCTTTCTCAGAAGGCTGGCTGGCGGCGACGGCTGGAGACCGGACAATGCAGGTGCGGATCGTCGATGACGATATGCCACCTGCACCCCGAGCAGCCGACGCCTCAGGCGGTCAGACAGCAGGCGGACAAAACTTTCGTGCTTTTCGCACCTAATGGAGCAAGGAAATGCCGGAAAGGCGAACCGTCGTTGGACCACCTGAACGCGGCTGGCCAAAAGCCTTCGCGCGTATCTTTGGGGTCAGTCCGGACGGCCGCGGAACGGAACTCAACCGGCTCCTGGTAGGCTATCCGAGTAACCACAACTATCGCATCGACAGCGGGAAGATACTGCCAAGTCGGCAACTTCACAATAAGGATGAGGAAGATAACGTCTCTTTATCCCCAAGACATGGACAGTTTCCTGGATATCGGATGCTGCCGGGGCGCTTACGTGATAGAGGCATCTCAAAGGCCCCGCTGCCGGACAGCGGTGGGTATAGACGTTCATGAGCCCTTTGTCTCCACAGCCTCCCTGGTCAAGGAGCACCTGGGAATTCATAACGCTCACTTTCACCTGGCCACCCTCGAAGATCTGACAAATGACCCGGCGGCCTACGGCGGTCCTTTCCATACCGTGTTGCTCATTGGTACGTATCACTACTTGTTTTGGGGCAGCGTGATCGACCAGGGCTGCTACCTGAACCATGAGAAGATACTATCCATGGTTTCCAGAACATGCACACACAGCGTAATCATGTCAGCCAGATTCGAGGTGAAGGATTGTCCGCAGACGATAAAGCAAAAAGCCAAAGAAC
>JASLZV010000074.1 GCA_030754715.1 Phycisphaerae bacterium | reverse complement strand
GGCATCATAGGCGACGTCCGCAATGAAGTGCTTGCCGGCCGGGACATCGATGCCATGACGCCCGAGCAACTAAAGGAGCGAGTGAAGACCGTATCGGTCTTCGCGCGGGTCTCGCCGGCCCACAAGCTTCAGATCCTTCGGGCGCTGAAGGCCAACGGCGAGATCGTGGCCATGACCGGCGATGGGATCAACGACGCCCCGGCCCTGAAGGGGGCCGACATCGGCGTGGCCATGGGCCGGACCGGCACCGAGGTCGCCAAGGAGGCGGCCGACATGGTCCTGGCCGACGATGACTTTGCCACCATCGTCCATGCAGTTGAGGACGGGCGGGTGACCTTCTCCAACCTCCAGCGGGTGGTACTCTTCCTGATTACCACCAACCTCGGCGAGATCATCACACTGGCGGCAGCCCTGATGATCGGCATGCCGCTGCCCCTGACGGCTATCATGATCCTGTGGATCAACCTGGTGACCGACGGGGCCTGCACCGTGCCGCTGGGCGTCGAGCCCAAGCACTGGGACGTGCTCAAGCAGCCGCCCCGCCCTCCCGGGGCCGGCGTGCTGGGTGCCAGGCTGATCCGCCGCATGCTTATTCTGGCCCCGCTGATGGCGGCCGGGACGCTGGGGCTGTTCGCCTACGAGCTGTATGCCGGCAGCGCCAAGCACGCCCAAACGGTCGCGTTCACGACGCTGGCGGCCTTCCAGTGGTTCCACGCCCTCAACGCCCGCACGAACTACGTGTCGATCCTGTCGGTGGGCCTGCTGGGCAACCTGTGGCTGTGGCTGGGCATCGGTGTAGCCGTCGTGCTGCAACTGCTGGTGGTGTATGCGCCCTTCGGACACCTGCTGTTTGGCACCGAGCCGCTGACCACGCTCGACTGGCTGCTGATCCTGGTCGTGAGCAGCTCGATCCTGATCGTCGACGAAATCCTCAAGCGGTTCAAAGTGCACGGGACGCTCGCCGCGTAAGGTTGGCGGCGCGGGTTGCGCCTCCCGCAAACTCCGTCCTTCTTGATTCTTCGGCACTTACGTTTCTTGTTGGCAACCTGCCCGCGTCGCAGGATCCTTCTCTCCCAGGCAGATAGCGGAGGTCCGACGATGCGTGAGTACTTGATGGAGCGGGAGATTAGAGGAAAGTGGGAACCGGCAGGGCCTGTGCCAGAACCGCGCGGAAATTTCTGGTTACAGTCGCTATGGAAGTGTTACGCGAACTGTTTACGTTTTCGGGCAAAGCGCATTTCGGCCAATAGAATCAGGCTGAAATGACGTGACGCGAAATGTAAACTGTTTCGATTACGGCAACACTTGCTCCAGTACAAGTCCCTGTATTTACAGGGACTTGCGCATTTGGGTTTTTGCTGAAAATGGCCCTTTCCGGCCCCTTCCGGCCCCCCCCGGACAACTTTTTCGTCAACACTTTCAGATCGCCGTCGGCCGGGCCGCTCCCAACGGGAAGATCATCCGTCCCGGTGCTCAGTAGTTCAGCACCGCCTGCCTCTGGCTGCCTGTCCAGATCCGCAAGTTGCTCGACCGCCCTGGCCGTATTCAGAATGCTTGGGTCGGTGTAAAGGTTCATCGTCAACCGCATATCGGTGTGCCGCATGATCTCCATCGCCACCCATGGGGCAACACCGGCCTGACTCTCATTCAAGTTGGTACATAAATTGGGGGCAGGTCACTGTTGCGGTCCACCTCCTGAAGAAAACAGGCAACCTTCGCCAGGTGCAGAAGCAGTTGGGCCACGCCAGCCCGGCGACCACCGCTAACATGTACGCTGATGTGACCTTTGACGATATGCGAGAGGGCATAGCTGGGCTGTACCGTGCGGCCAAGAAGTGACTCCAGAGACAAGCCGCAATTCTGGCCCTCTCCAATTTCTGCGCATATCCCATCTTGTTTGCCATAATTGAGCCCCATGCTCTCCAGAATCGTTTTCCCCCATAGCAGTAAACGCTGATGCTTCGCGTGATTTGCCTTGTCGGGGCCAATCCCTTCGGTAGCATAGGGAGGCTTGTGAGCCGAGAATTTCGATTGAAAGGAACCATTCATGCGTCAAAACCACTTCACTACGGGAATGTTGATCGCAGCGGTTCTGGTTTGCCTTGCCGGTTCGATGGTTTCGGGGAAGTCCCTTAAGGCCCCTCCAGGCCTTTTCAAGGACCTCAACGACGAGATCGTTGCGGATGCGATCATCATCAACGGCAAGCAGCTTTTCATCGACGACTACATTATCGAAGAACTCAAGGGGGCCGAAAAGGTTCTCAACCAGCCGACCAAGGACCCCGCCAACCCGCTCATCGTCCCCGACAGGCCGTGGGAGCCCCCCGGCCTCAACCGCGGGGCCGTGATGTACGATAAACAGGAAAAGATCTACAAAATGTGGTACGTGTTCTATTCCGACGCCACGGAAAGACAATTCCTCTGTTACGCCACCTCTCCCGACGGCATCGCCTGGCAAAAGCCGCTCATCAACCAAAAGGATCGCAGCAACGTTATCCCCGGCCTCAGCGCGTCCAATCCGCCCTGTGTGTTCAAAGATCCTGCCGAGACAGCCCCCAGGCGGCGTTACAAGATGCTCTACGGCGACAACCCCGACCGCACTGCAAAAACGTATTCGACAAACGCCGCCTACTCGCCCGACGGAATCCACTGGACCCCCGAACCGTCCAATCCCATCATCCCCTTCAGCGACACCCTCAGTTGCCCCTTCCGCGATCCGCGCACCAGGCGCTACGTCGCCTATCTTCGCTACGGCCCGCCAAACACCCGGATAGTCAGCCGAATCGAGAGCCGGGATTTTATACACTGGTCGCCCAAGGTGACGATCTTCAGCACGCGGACCAAGATGGATCGTCCGTTTGCTACAATTCACTACGGCATGAAGATCATGCCGTACGAGGGAATATACCTCGGGCTCCTTGAGGCCTATCACGGTGAGACGATCCAGCCCATCCCCAAGGACAAAGAACCCTGGATGGACAAGACGAACGAGCAACTTGTATTCAGCCGCAACGGCCTGACCTGGCTACGCGTCGGCCGGCGTGGCGCCATCCCGCACGGCGAACTGAATAAGGATCTGGATTGGAAAAAGGTGGCCGAACAGGCCACCTTTATTCCCTACGGCCGCCACAAAAAAGACTGGGACTGGGGGTCCGTCTATAGTTTTCAGCCGCCGCTGGTAGTCGACGATGAGATCCGGATATATTACCTCGGACACACAGGGCGGCACTGGGCAAGTTACCACGGTGACAAGCGCACCAGCGGCATCGGCCTGGCGAGGCTGCGGCTGGACGGGTTTGTCTCGATCAACGCTGCGGCCGCCGGAACCATGACGACAAAGAAGTTCGTCTTCATAGGCGACACGCTTGAGGTCAACGCAAACGCCAAAGGCGGGTCGATTGTCGTCGAGGCGCTGGGCGCAGACGGCAAGGTGATTGAAGGGTTTTCAAAGACAGACTGCATGCCGATTACCACCGACAACATCCAGCACGTCCTGAAATGGAAAGACAAAGACGACTGCCACCTGATTCAGGCCCGGCCGATACGTCTTCGGTTTCACCTGAAAAAGGCCAAACTGTATTCGTTTACGCCGTGTATCCGTCACAAGCACTACGTTCAGTCGTATGACTGACGGTGCTGCAGTAGTACACTTCGACCGCTGCAGGCGGCTGAGGTACTCCAAATTGTGAGGCGGCAAGAAATGTGATCCGATTGGCCAAAGCACGTGCCCGCGAAAGTGCACTGTTGGAAAGGGTCCACAAATGAACCAGACATACAGGAACAAGGTCCTTCTTGTCGACGATGCCTTTCTGCTGGAGGTGCACAACCTCCAGCGCAAGGTCAACCAGGCCGTCAAGCACCCTGAGCCGGTGCTGACACTGGACGCTCCATGGGACCAGCAACCCACCGATTCGTTCAGCTACATCAACGTTATCTATGACCGTCAGGAACAACTGTTCAAGATGTGGTACGTGGTCACGGGGGTCTTTGCGGGCCAGTACCACGAGCAAGGCCGCAAGACGGCCTATGCAACGAGCAAAGACGGAATCCACTGGGACAAGCCGATCATGAACATGGTGGAGATCAACGGCTCCAAGAAGAACAACTACATCATTCGGCAGATGCTGTCCATGAACTACAACATCATAGTCGATCCGAGTGACGTGGCGGCCCGCAGATACAAAATGACCTTTACGGTCGAGAGCGAGGAAACACGGTGGGCGAAGTTCTATTCGTCCCTTGGCCTTGCTTATTCGACGGATGGAATCATCTGGGACAAGCCCACGCACGTCAATCCGATTCTACGCGGTGTGTCCGACGATCTGTGGGGGTTTCTGTACGATCCGGACCGGCGAAAATATCTTCTGTTCACCCGGCGGGTGCCAAACCTGCCGAGGGACATATCGCTGTATGAGAGTTATGATCTGGTCAACTGGGAGGACAAGGGCAGGATTCTGGTTGGGGGGGATGAGCGTGACCCCCCGGAAATGTACAATTTGCATGACCTTGCCACGCCGTTTTTCTACGAGGATTTCTGCCTGGGCCTGCTTGGCACGATGTATTTTCTGCCGGGCGCCGAAACGTATACCGTCTATAACAGACCGCCGAAAGACTGGCCGTTCAAGGGCCTGGGGATAAAGGACGTGCAACTGGCGTGGAGCCGGGACGGCCAGCAGTGGTTCCGTCCTGATGACCGCTCGGCGGTGATACCGGTCGGTCAGCCGGACTCGCCGGACGTGGGCTGTTTGTTCATGTCGAGAAACGGCCCTATCGTGCGCGATGGTGAAACATGGATGTACTATACCGCTTGCGCAAACAGGCACACAATGTGGTCGCAGGAGGAGTGCCTGGCCGAACGCGGGAATGACACCCGCGGAATGTACTGCTGTATGCTGGCGAAGATGCCTGAAGACCACTGGGTCTCGCTGGACGCCGGCGCGGAGGAAGGCTTCGTGCTGACAACAACGATGGCGTTTGGCGACTGGCAGGAGCTTCTGCTCAACGCGGACGCAAGCGGCGGATACATCGAGGCGGAACTTGCAACTCCGTACGGTCAAGTGATTGAGGGCTTCGGCCGGGGTGACTGCATCCCGGTAACGGGCGACGGCAAGGATCAGCCGCTGCGGTGGCGAGGCCCCAAAAGCGTGGCCGAGATCATGCCGGACCACGTCGGCGGCCCGTGCATCAGGTTCTATCTTAAGAACGCCAAGCTGTATTCTTTCACGATCACCGAACCGGATCCGGACGGAGCGAGGGAGCGATACTGGGGCGACATGCGCTGGTGCAACGCCATCAAGCACCGCAGCGACAACTGGGGCATCGCCAGCAACGCCCCGGCCGGCGGCGTGCCGCCCTACACCGAGCCTGGGCCAGGAAGGCCC
Source organism: Phycisphaerae bacterium (assembly GCA_030754715.1). Classification (GTDB taxonomy): domain Bacteria; phylum Planctomycetota; class Phycisphaerae; order SM23-33; family SM23-33; genus JASLZV01. Next base: position 2,348 of record JASLZV010000074.1, on the reverse strand, counting down.
CGGACATGATCCGGACACACAGCGGCGCGGCAAGCGCGGTATTTCAGCGGATGGGTTCTTTCGGCCCCTGGGGCCTCGGGGGGGGTCGTTCTCGGTGTCTCCGGTGGCGAATCCGGTAAGAGGCTACCAACAAGGGCGAGGCTGCGGGCTTTGGTTGCCGGTTGAGTCTACAGATACGATGCTTGCTGCTCCGCTTCCGGTGATGTCAGATAAGGACCGTGCCATTTCCACAATTGGGTACGCTTGCCCTGGTTATCAATCAAAGGCAATCCTCGGATTTCCGCTTTCGGCTGACAAAGCCACCAACCATCATCGGTATCGCTATTCAGGCCGTTCATCCACCACGGCGGTTTTTCCCCCTCAGCCCTAAGCATTCCGATCCCCCCGCCGCTCAAATCGCTAACTTCTCCACCAGGACAGACACAGACGATTTGCACCAGGATCTCCTTGTGTTCCTCTGGTTCCAGAGCCGGTGGCCAAGTCAGGTTCATTTCTCTGATGCTACCTATATAGGTGTCCATGAACTCATAACCAAGAAGGGCCAATATATTTTCCTGTCGGAAGACAGGTTCCGAACTCCCGGTCAGTTGCTTGCACTGCTCCGGCCCCATTACCTTCGTCTGCAGGCTGAACAAAAAGGGACCAAAGGACTGTGACTCACCGGCTTGCATATTATGAAAAGCCTTAATAATCATACTTTCAGGAAAGGAAATGTCCGTAAACATCTTGCTGTCCTGGATGTGCAAGAACAAGTACGTCAAGGTGATCTTTTCCGTCGGATGATTATTGCTTACGCTTCCCTTAAACGAAAGAGTGACCTTATAGCGGCTATTACCCATCGGGTCGCAATGGACAAACGTTACGTTCAGAATCCCTGTGACGGGTATTTTGTCTTTTCGGACCATTCGTGCGATCCTTCCACGTCGAATATGATTCATGCCAGAAGGATTATTATCCCCCCTTGCCCATGTGGGTCAAGCCCCACAAAAAGCGACAGTACCAGATGGTGGCAGAGGAGGCGAGTACTTATCATTCATTTCAGGCGGGTACTTTGCCTGTTGCGCTACACTTGCGGCAGGGCATTCTCTTTGTCCCCCTGCAGCCAGAACAAGGGCCGAAGCGCCCCGCGCCCTTGCATTGCGAGCACTTGATCTTGCCTTGAAGCCAGCCAGGATGATTACCATAGGCGAGACACTTGCCGGGGATAGCTACCCAGAGCCTGCCTTCTTTCACTCGCCTTACCCACCCCAGCCCCTTGCAGGTGACACGAGGGTTATGATCATCCAAACTGTCATATACGCCACATGATCGGAACCTTCGTGTGACTCTCATGGTTCCGCACCTTTTTTAAACATGGTCCCGAACACACCATCACTTGGGAACGCGGCCGGGCACGCCGAGGCAGATGCGAAGCAACAAAAACGTTCGTGCCCCGCAAACGGATACCCCACCGTTCCCCAATCAGTATGGGACAGAGGCATTATACTTCAGATCAGGGATTTGGTGAAGCGCAAAGTGTGTCGCCGGCGGCGAGGCAAGCTCGGGGCTTCAGTCCCGAAGCAAGTTCGGGATTTCAGTGGACAGATCGCCCCCTATGGGCTCGAGACTTCAACTTACGCTTCAGCAGTAGAGGAAGTCCCGCGGCTGTCATGACAAAAAGCGTGGCGGGTTCGGGAGTGTGTGTAACCAGCACGCTGCCCCCAATCGGGTCGTAATTTTGCTGCCAGAGTGCTAGGTCAGCGGAGTCGATAAACCCGTCGGCATTCCAGTCGCCCATGACGAAGGTGTTTTCGTTTTCCCCCAGCGGGTCGTAGTTCTGCTGCCAGATGGCCAGGTCGACTGAGTCGACCTTGCCGTCGCCGTTGCCATCACCAAAGATGCTGGGGCCGGCCCACCATGCCAAACCATATTCCTCTGAAGTCCGCGTGCCGAACAGTACGCCGTCGAACCTGACACGAATACCGTAGTAGCCGGTGAGCGGCGCCGTGAAGTACAGGTGCTCAACGACGTTGTAATCGCTGATCGAACGCGATACTTCGGCGGCAAAGGTTCCTCCGGTGGCGTCGAAGACGATAAGGTCCAGGTCGCTTTGTCCATTGTCGTATACTGTCGGGCCGCTGGCGGAACGATCGCGGAACCAGGTCAAGGTGGCGGCGAAAGTCGTTCCCTCTTTCACTTGCCTGTTGATGTAGTAATCGTTGTCGGTACCGTCGATCACGCGGCCGAAGTCCCAGCCTTCCGCTTGTACCAGGCCGAGATTCCCGTTGGCCTGGCCGGGGAGGTCCGTTGTGCCGGCGAGATACTGGCCGTAGGCCCGATCGAGATCCAAGCGCCCGGCGCCCACGTGG
>JASLZV010000073.1 GCA_030754715.1 Phycisphaerae bacterium | reverse complement strand
AACGGCCAAACGACCGATGGGCAGACCGGACCCATCACCACCGACGACTCGGCGATTGCGGTGTGGGTGGTTCCCACCAACGAGGAGGTGATGATTGCCCGCGATACCGCCTGTTTCGTGGGCCGAGGATGATGTGGCCGGACAGGGGGTTGGCCGCGGGCAAGGCGTTGCCGGCCCGGGACTTGAGAAATTCGCCATTTGTGCCCGATGCGAGAATTACCTGTGGCTGGGAGTTTTTCTTTGCCAACTCGCCGCGCGGGTGCGAAAATAAAGGTGGCCTGAAGCGGCATCCCATGGGATATTTCGGGACACATGTAAGGGAGCAACTGACATGCGCACGGACGTGAAAATCGGAGTGGTCGTCGGTCTGGTGATAATCATAGCGGCTTTCTTGTATTTCAAGGTCTTCGACGGGACCCCCCAGCAGCCACCGCCTCCCACTCCCAGGGAGATGCCGCCTACGGATATAGACGAGATAGTCCGCATGGAAGATGAGAAGGATACCAGCGTTGCCGGGGAAGGTCCCGGCGGCGTTGACGCGGCACGCGACGAAGGCACCGTCCCCGTCGACAAGGTTCGTGATACAGGCACCGGCATTGGTCCCGGTCTCGGCCCCGATGATTCGTTGATCGCCGCTGTGGGCGAAGGCGCGATAACGCGCATTTCGCCCCGCGATTCCGACGTGCCTATCGCAGCGGACTCCGGCGATGAGATGGACACGGGCGTGCCTCGTGAAATCTCGCCCACGCCGGGGATTGGCGAGGCGATCCCGGTGCCCGTTGCGGACGACACCGCCACGGGCCAACGCGCGTGGATGCCCGCCCGTGGCGGAAAGACCCACGTCATCCGGAGTGGAGAGAGCCTGTGGGTGATTGCCGAGAAGGAATACGGGCCCGGCAGCGGGAAACATTGGCCGAAAATCCAGGCGGCCAACCCCGATCTGAATCCTGATAAACTACCGGTTGGCAAGGCCATCAGGATACCTGTCCTGACGCTGGTGACAAAGGCTCCGTCGGTTGGTCGCCCGTCGGGTGCTGCCGACCTCGCGGCTGCTTCACTAGGGGGTGGGAAAACCTACGTTGTGGTCAAGGACGACAGCTTGTGGAAGATCGCCGCCCGCCGGAACATCTACGCCGATGGGGCGCAATGGAAACGAATCCAGAAGGCCAACCCGGGTATCAATCCCGATGCACTTACGCCTGGCATGAGACTCATTATCCCGCCGCTGTCGTCGTTGGACGCACCAGGTATCGGTTCCGCTGTCCGGCCGTTGCGCGAGCTGGCCCCGATGCCGGGTCTGGGGCAGAAGGTATATGTCGTGCAGAAAGGTGACTCGGGCATGTGGGCTGTGTCCGTAACGCATTTGGGAGACGGCAAATACTGGCCTGCCATTGCCAGGGTGAATCGCGGCGCGAATCCATCCGTACTCAGGCCGGGGCAGAAACTGGTGATACCATCGCTGCAAGAGGCCAAGGAGTTGATGTCCGGCCACGGCGGCAGGCTGCTGGTTGGCACGTCTGAAAGAATACCTGCGAGCACTGCCGCGCCGGCCGGCGACGGCGAGCCGGTTTTCGATTGATCCCGGCAAGCCCGTAAGGGGAAAATTGCTGCGGGGGAAGAACCGCAAGGTCCGCCAGCCGGCCCCGCCGTGGACTTTTCTTTGACCGGTGACCCCCGGGGCGGTACGCTTATTGGGCCGTCTGATGCGGCCTGCGGGCCATAAAAGGTCAAGCCCCCGCCGAAGTATGCTCGATATTTACAAGAGAGAATCATGCCGGATAAGAACTGCCTTTTGATTCCCGTGATAGTCGCCCTCTGTGCGGCTGGGGGGGGGTGTTCCGAGGGGCTCGACGAGATGCTTGGCCGGTCCAAGGCCCCCGACCCCGAGAATATCTACCTACCTCCTCCCTACCAGATAGGCACGGTAGCCGAGTACGCCAGGATGGAGGGGGGTACCCTCTTGCCGGTGAAGGGATACGGGCTGGTGGTCGGCTTGGGAAAGGACGGCTCTGAGCAGGTGCCGCCACATCTGAAAAAGTATTTCATTAAGTACTTGCACCTGCGGGGGGTCGGTTCTGAGCGAGAGGGCACGGTTGGCATTACACCGGAGCGCGTTTTGCGCGACTTGGATACTGCGGTCGTGGAAATCAATGGTTTTATCCCCCCTGGAGCCCCCAAAGGGCAGTCCTTCAGCGTACAGGTTCGCGCGGTCAGCGGGGATGTGCGGAGTTTAGACGGCGGCACGCTGTGGGAGGCTGATATGCGGCTGGCCGTCGGAATCACCTCCAGGGACCCGGAGCGGGGAAAATCGAAGATTCTCGCCACCGCGCAGGGGACGGTTTTTGTGAATCCGTTTCTGGATGACCGGAAGATGGCCGATCGAGTCAAGCAGCGCCAGGGCAGGACGATTGGCGGGGGGAAAGTTCAGTATTCCCGACCGATCCGCCTGCAACTGCTGATGGCGGACTTTGCCCGCGCCAATCACATCCAGCGGAGGGTCAACGAGCGATTTCAAAGGCCAGGCGCGGAGAAGGTGGCCAACGCCAAAAACTCTTCCAGGATAGACATAACAGTCCCGCAGTTCTGGCAGCAAGACTACGAGCACTTTCTACAGCTGGTAATGCATCTGCCGCTTCAGGCTGATCGCGGCCAGTGGGAAAAGCACGCACGAGATGTTGTCCAGGCGATGGATCTTCCTTCGGCAAACCACGGCGAACTTTCATTGGTGTTGGAGGCTATAGGTCGGCGCGTGCTGCCCATTATCAGTGCATACTATACCAACCGTAACCCATACGTGGCGTATTACTCGGCCCGCGCTGCCCTGAGGCTCGGCGACATGGCCGGCGCGCCGGAAGTGTTGATTCGTCTGGCTACAACGTCCGGAAGCGCGCTGCAGATAGAGGCAATCAGGGAACTCGGGCGACAACCGTTACCCGCCCGGGCCACACCCGTCCTTCAGGGACTGCTGGACGACGAGAACGACTTGGTGTGCGTGGCGGCATACGAGGCCCTGCGAAAGAGGGGCGATAGCGTGGCCGTTACCACCGTGGAACTGGCCGGTGGGAAATTCCAGCTGGACTTGGTGACCAGCCGCCGTAAATATGTCATCTACGCCACCCAAGCCGATGAGGCGAGGATAGCCCTGTTCGGGCGAGACATGGTGGTGTCGCGCCCCGTCTTCTTCACCAGCCCGCGCAGGCTGGTTACGATCAACGCCAACAAAGCAGGCAACCCCCTGGTGGTGTTTCGTAGTCTTAGACGCAGCGGCACAATCAGCCCGCCGTTCAAGGTGGACCCGCACGTGCGATCGTTGATAGTCGCCCTGGGCGAAAGGGCCGAGCACGGCGAGGTCGAACTGGAACTGGTCGATCCTGCTCAGGGCGAACGCGAGCGGGTAAAGGGGTTGGGGCTGACCTATGGGCAGGTGGTCGCGGTGCTGCATCGGATGTGTTCCCAGGGATCCATACCGGCAAAGTTCGTCCTGCAGAAACCCCCCAGAGTGCAGCAGTTTTTCCGGAGAACGACAACTGTGGGCAGGCCCAATATGACGGAACCTTGACAGGGCTATGTACGGTTCAGTACTCCGCCCAAGAGCGTTAAGGAGAACGCCAGGAGATGAAACTAAAAAAACTGTTAATGTGCGGCTTCAAAAGTTTTGTCGATCGCACGGAACTGGAATTCGATGAGGGCATCAGTTGCATTGTTGGACCAAACGGATGCGGTAAAAGCAACGTCGTTGATGCCATCAAGTGGGTCTTGGGGGAGCAGTCCGCCAAGAGTCTGCGCGGATCGGAAATGACTGACCTAATCTTCAACGGCTCAACCGCCCGGAAGGCAGCCGGGTCCGCTGAGGTCACCCTCGTGTTCGACAACGTCGACGGGCGGCTACAGGACGGCCTCGGCGGCAATGAGCTCAACGGCGTGGTGTCGGTCACTCGCAGGATCTATCGCAGCGGGCAAAGCGAGTATCTCATCAACAAAACACCAGCCCGACTTCGGGACATCCGCGAAATGTTCATGGACACTGGAATCGGCAAGGACGCATACAGCGTAATCGAGCAGGGCAAGGTCGAGTGGTTCCTCCAAGCCAACCAGGACGACCGCCGCGCTGTCTTCGACGAAGCCGCCGGAATAAGCAAATACAAGGCCCGCAAGAAAGAGGCCCTCCGGAAAATCGAGCGAGTCGAGCAGAACCTCCTGCGTATCAATGACGTGCTCGGCGAGGTCGAAAAGCGATTGCGGTCCATCAAGTACCAGGCCGGTAAGGCCAGGAGCTATCAGACACACTCTCAGCAACTGCGAGAGTTGCGATTGCTGTATTTCCTGGCCCAGTATCACGATCTGTCCGGCAGGAGGAGTAAATTGCAGGGGCAACTGGACCTTGGCGGCGATTCGCTGGCTTCCATCCAGACCAAGATCGACCAGTTGGAAACCGCCCGCAGTGCTGCGGAAACCGAAGCGGTGGATTTGGAGCGCGCCGCCAGGGAACTTCAGGGCCACGTCGCCTCCGTCGATGCCAAAATCACCGCCTCTCGGCAGCGAGCGGAGATGTTCACACAGAAAGTTGCCGAACTGGGCGAGCGGCTAGTGGCCGCTTCGTCGCGATGCGAAGAACTGGAGGCCAAGATAGGCGCATGCAAACAGGAAACCGATCTGCGGGCCGGAGAACTGCAATCGGTCCTGGCCGGCACAGCCGGGATGGACCGCCAGTGCCGGGCCGCCCGGGAAGAACAAAACGCCGGCCAGACGGCTGTTACGCACCTCCAGGCACGCCTGGCCGACGAAAAGGACGGCACGATCGACCTGCTGCGACGGACGGCCCAACTCCACAACGAAATCCAGACCTCACGCGTTCACAGGGACAACCTCCACGGACAAAAACAGCGACTCGTCAGCCGCGGTGAACAAATCGACCAAACGCTGAGGGAATTGCTGACCGAGCGGTCCCGTGTGGAGGCGAAGGGCCGCGATGTGAAGGAAGTCATCGAGGCGACCGAGGCCAAACTCAACCAGGCCCGCCAGATCGGCGATAAACTCGGCCAAGACGAGCAGGCCATGCGAGCGGAGTTGTCGGCCGCTCGTGAGCGGCGCAGCGCCGTCCACAGCCGTGAGGATGCCCTGCGGGAGATGCAGGAACGTCTTGAAGGTGTCGCAGCGGGCGTACGCAAAGTGCTGGAGGCGGTCCGGCAGGGACGACTGCACTCCATCCGCGGCATGCTGGGAGATTTCCTTCAGACCGACGTCGAACACGCACCGGTCGTGGAGGCCGCCCTGGCAGGCGCGGACCAACGACTCGTTGCCGATGGCTTCCAGCGGCTTTGGGCTCAAAGAAGTGAACTGGCCGAGGTGTTGGGGCAAGGCGGAACCGTTGAGATAATCTGCCTCGATCGCGTAAGGGACGTCGCGGGCGATCTCGCCACCACGTCCCCGCGGGTCGTTGCCAGGGTCATCGACTACGTCCGCTTCGAACCGTCGCTGGCCCCCGCTGTCCAGAAACTGCTGGGGACAACCATGGTTGTGGAAAACCTGGCCGACGCGGACGCCGCAGCGGACGAGGCGCCGCCGGGCATGCGTTTTGTGACACTCACCGGCGAGGTGCTGGAGGCCGACGGGCGCGTCAGGTTCGGGGCCGCCAATCAGGCCGCCGGAGTGATCCTGCGGCGCAGCGAACTGGTCTCCCTTCAGGACCAGCAGAGTCAACTGGACCGGCATATCACCCAACTCGAAGAGCGATACTGCAGTATCCGCGAGGAAATCAAACACCTCGAAGAACTGCGGCAATCCCTGCGAACGGCCGTCTACGAGGCGAACACCGAACGGATCGAGTGCGACAGCCGGGCGGCACAACTCAACGAGCAGATTGAATCGTTACAGCGCGAACAGCCGCTGATCGCAGAAGACCTGAGCGACCTGGCCGAGCAAATCGACGCGACAGTACGCCGCGAACACCAGGCCAAGGTGAAAGCCGAAGAGGCTCAACGCCTCAATGTCCGGCACCAGGAGGAGGAGGCGCATCTCGAAGAGCAGATCGCCGGCGCACAGCAGCGGCAGAAGGAACTGTCCGACCGCCTAACGGAGTTAAGGGTTTCAATGGCGGCGGCGGAGGAGAAGAAACTGGCCCTGCGTGACGTGGTGGCGGCCCTGAAGCGACAGGACGAGCAGATGACCCGAGACTTGGAGGTCGGACGGGATGAAATCCGGTTGAACCGCCGACGGCGCGAGGACGCCGAGGCTGCCATCAAGGCCGCCTGCGCGGAAGTTGAGGGGCTCGATGCTCGCCAGCGGGAACTCAACGTCGAAGTCCGGGAACTTGAAGAGACCCACCAGGGTCTGGGCAACAGGCTCGAAGATATCCGCCAGGAGTGTTCCAGGCAGCGGGAAGAGCACGACCGGATTACAGAACAGGTCAATGGCTATCGCGTGGTCCTTGGGCAGGCGGACGCGAACGTTGAGAACCTGATCACCCGCGCTCACGACGACCTAGGCATGGACGTGGTGGAGGCCTTCACCGGCTACCAGCACGACGAGGACCGCGATTGGGACGAGGTGAAAAACCAGATCGAACAACTCACCGAAAAAATCAAACGCCTGGGCAACGTCAACCTCGACGCCATCGACGAACAGGACGAACTCCAGCGGCGCCAAGAGTTTCTCGCGGGGCAACTCAAGGATGTTGTCCAGAGCCGCAACCAACTCAACGATCTGATCCGGCGAATCAACCGCCAAAGCCAGGAACTGTTCTTGCGGACTTTCGAGGCGGTGCGAGAAAATTTCCACGAACTGTTCCGCAAACTCTTTGGCGGTGGAAAGGCCGACGTCATCCTGACCGATCCACAAGACGTGCTGGAAAGTGGTATCGAGATCGTTGCCCGCCCGCCGGGCAAGGAACTGTGCAAACTCTCGCTGCTGTCGGGCGGGGAAAAGACAATGACCGCCCTGGCGCTTCTGTTCAGCATCTTCAAGGTCAAGCCGAGTCCGTTTTGCCTGCTTGACGAGGTGGACGCCGCTTTGGACGAGCCAAACACCGAGCGGTTCGGACGCCTGCTGAGCGAGTTTGTGTCTTCCAGTCAGTTCATCATAATCTCGCATGCCAAGCGAACGATGAGCTTGGCCAGCGTGCTGTACGGTGTGACCATGCAGGAAAAGGGCGTCTCCAAGCGAATCTCCGTCCGCTTCGAGGACGCCGGCAAAAGGATGACCGAGCAACTCGAACCAGTAGGGTCGTGAAACACCACCGGCAGAAGACTTGGCGGGGTCTGTGCGGTTCAGCAATCCATGTTCCGCCGTCCGAAGTCTCCTGGGGGATTTTGTCCTTGGCAGATTTGGCGAAATGTGGTTTACTCTCAGGCACGCCGGGCGTCCGGGGGTCTGTTCCTGAAAGTGAGGTGAAGTATGAATGCCTCAATAAGTGTTCCGGTTTCTATATGACATTCTAGCGCCGCTGGCCGTGGCGTAGCCCACACAGAAAGCAGCACCGGAGGGGGGAGGCCGGCGCTACCGCGATTGCTCTGCCGTGAGTGCAGATGGGGGTTTCGGGTGACCTGCTCCCCTAAAACTGGTCCAAGTTGAGTGAGAGTCGAAGCCGACCATAAGGTCGGAAGGAGACTCGAAGATGAAGAAGTACACGCCGGAGCAGATTGTCTCGAAGTTGCGGCAGGCGGATCGGGAGCTGGGCAAGAGCCAGACGGTCAAGGAAGTCTGCCGGACGATCGAGATAAGTGAGCAGACGTATTACCGC
>JASLZV010000072.1 GCA_030754715.1 Phycisphaerae bacterium | reverse complement strand
CGAGGGTTCCAGGACTCTGCCGGCCGGATCGGTCCGAGCGGGTCGGCCTCAGGAACCCCATTGCCCTGCCGATGATGGTTCGCGCCGTCGCTGCGCCGGCTGTCAGCCAGGGATGGAAATTGTCTTGCCCGATTCTGTGGACTTCGGTCCCCGGTGGGATCTCGTGGTGGGGATCACAGGGCGTTCCGGGGGGCGGCTGGCAGGTCAGGACGACCGGCTGCCAGCTGAACTGTGGAAGGTATTTGCTGAACTTAACGGTGCGGATCCTGCCGACCAAGAGGCTGGGAGGGAAGTGGTACGCAATCATCAACAATCTTCGCATCGATTACCTTCGCTTGTCCCGGCGACCAGTCAGCCGGGTGCCTGTTGGTCCGGACGGTTCTCATGGCCGCGCGGCAGCAGTATAATGTTATCGGCTTGGGGCGGCAATCGGTTCGAAAAAAGCGAGGCCGAGAATATCGGACGTTTCGGCCTCTGGTGCGGGAAGGCCCGGCGGTCAATAGATCACCTGATTCTACCGATATACGGATATATCCTCTCAGAAGGCCAAGAGGGCTCTGGGGGTGAAACAGCCAGTGGCGAACTTGACTACGCCTTCGGGCGGGGGGATATGTACGGCCGGCGGGCGATCGCGCCATATATGCGGCGAGGCCGGGCACCCCGGATGGTGCAGTTGCCGGATGAGATAATCGCCGTCATAACGCATTCCGGATGCGGCCTGCCGCGGTAGGACCCCGGCGGTCTGGCCGCATCGCTTGTCGGTCAAAGGCCTCACCAGGATCAAGAGGAAGAAGGAATATGTCTGCGATTGCCGGCATTGTCAGGTTGTCGCCCGGCCGCCCGGCTGATGTGGGCGAAGTCCGCGCGATGCTGGCGGCGATGCGGCCAAGCCAGGCCGGAGAAAATGAAGAGTTTCTGGCGGCGGGGGATGGTGCGGTTGTGGGAAAGGCCTGTTTCGGACCCGACGGCACCAAAGGCGTCGGCAGGACGGTGGAGTCGCGGTCCGTCGTGTGTTGTTGTCAGGGGGAGTTCTATGGCGATTCGGAGGAGGCTTCTGGTTCCGCTGATGAGTTCCTCCTGGCGGAGTATCTAGCTAGAGGTCCGGAGGAATTTGCTGATGAACTCAATGGCTCCTTTGCCGGTGTGATTATTGACGGGCGCGACGCCTCGGTGACCCTGGTAACCGATCACAGCGCTTCTTGCGGCCTGTTTACGTGCTTGAGCGGTGATACTCTGTATTTCGCTTCGGAGGTGAAAGGTCTGCTGGCTGTGGATTCGATTCCGAACAGGCCCGACGCGTCGTCTGTCATTTCGTTTCTGGTCTGCGGCTTCATGGTCCGGCGCAAGACGCTTGTAGACGGCATAACGCAGATGGATTATGCGACTGTCGGACGTGCTGTCGATGGCAAGTGGACGTGTCGGCCTTATTGGCGCTACCGAATGGAACCGGACGCCGGCCTGTCGAGGAAAGAAGCGTTGGGGCAGTTGATGCATCATATGCGTAAGGCTGTCAAGCGCCGCACGGGGTCGGGTCATCCGGCGATTCTGCTCAGTGGGGGGCTCGACTCCCGCGGAATCCTGGCTTGCATGGACGAGCCCGGGCGAATCCCGGCTGCAACGTACTCCGGGATGGCTCCGGAGCGGCAACGCCGGCGTGGGGACAGAACCGTTGCTGGGAGAGTTGCCCAGCAGGTCGGCCTTGAGCTGACTGTCCTTCACTACGACCGGAGCAACCTGATGGCTGCGATGGCGGACTCTGTCTATGCCTCAGACGGTGCGGCGGGGTTCATCTTCGAAAACGTCTGGGACAATTTGCGCCTGACGCTCGATGTGGACGTTGTGCTGACCGGAGACGAGAGTTTCGGCCACTGTGCGTGGCCCATTGCCATGGGCCAGGTGCTGTCGAAGGTCGGCATCGTGCGACTGGAGGACTACTCGAATGTTCTGGCGTGCGTTTTGTCGAGCAAACGTCAGAAACTTGCGGAACTGTCCGAAGCCGATGCGGCCGCAATTGCCGCCGGCTCCGACGCTCTCACGCCGTACGCCCGGGTTGACGAGATGTTCTTCGCTCAGCGCAGCGTTCAGTTCTTGGCTCCCAAACGTCGCATGATAGCGCGGCACGGTCTGCTTGTGCGCAACCCCTGGCTGGACCGGGAACTGCTTGAGTTCGTCCGCCACTTGCCGGACGGGTTCCGCATCCGCAAGAGCCTCTACAAGTCCGCCTTAAGGAAACTCGCGCCGAGGCTCTTCTCCCTGCCGTTGGCCGGCGAGGGAGAGGTTCCCGACTACCGAAAACGGCTCTGGGAACTCGAAACACAGTCCGGGCAGGTCTCGAAGATCGTCCTGGAGGACAATCCGCTGTTCGAAGCATTGTTTGACTGCGATGCGATCCGTGGCTTGATTGACAGAGTCTGCGCGGTGCGCCGGCAGAGCGGTTCGGGAGCAGGTTCACGTTTGCAGAGCCTTGTGCCTATAGAAATGCAGCGGACGCTCGCGGGATACTACCGGTTCTTCAGGCGCCCAAAGCGAAGCCTTTCGGATGTTGTTTTGCTGTTGCGGCTGCTGGCCGCAGCCATTGCGCTGCGGTATCTTGACGGCCGCTTTCGCACGCGCGAAATTCTGCCACCCCGCCCCCAGGCAGTTTGAAGAGTTCCGCAGTTCGTGTCCTGGGCGAACTGGTCTGTCGGTGGTCTGATCGACAAAGGTGTTGGTGATGCGAATTGCGTATTTCGATTTTGTGGTGCACTTCGGCGGAGCCCAGAAGGCTACCGTGCAGATAGCCGAGCGATTGGCTCGGCACCACGAAGTGCACATGATCGACGCCTTCGGCACCAGCGCCCTGTACCACGCGGCGCTGCGCCGGTCGAACCTGCCGACTCACGTTCTGGCCCCGGAAGTGCCCCGGCCGTACGTCGGCATGCGTCACAGTCGTATCCGGCGGATGGCCGGGTTCGCCCGTCACGCCGTGGACATGCTTGCCGTGCAACGCCGGCTGGCTGCTCTGGCCAGGAGGATCAGACTCGACCTGGTCTGGACGAACGGCATTAAGGGACTGCTGCAATTTGGGCCCTCGACAAGACTCCAAGACCTTATCGTGGCCTATTATATGCATGGCGAGTACGCACCTCGCATGGTTACGCCGCTGGCCCGTTGGCTGCTGAGCCGGCGCACTGACGTGCTGATGGCCGTGAGTACCGCTACGGCAGCGAACGTCCGCAGAGTCGGCGTCAGCGGGCCGGAAGTCCGTGTCGTGTACAATCCCATAGACGTGGCGGCTATGCTTGGGCGGTCAGGGCAGTTGTCCGGGGGGGAACTGCCGCAGCAGGGACGGCGACCGTGGATTCTCATGCCCGCCACGCTCCTGCCCGGAAAGGGGCAGACACACGCGATCAAAGCGATGGCGTGTCTCGCGGCGCGGCGGATGGGAGGAACGCTCTGGCTTGCCGGCGATGCAACTGCCACAGAAGCGCGAACCTATGTCCGGACCCTGCGCGAGCAGATGGCTTCCCTCGGCCTGACGGATAGTGTCTTCTTCCTTGGCTGGCGGGCGGATCTGCCGGCCGTCATGGCGCGGGCGGACATTGTGATACTGCCTTCCTTGACGGAGGGCCTGCCGCTTGCGATCATGGAAAGCCTGGCGCTGGCAAAGCCCGTCGTCGCGTCAGACGTGGGCGGAATCGGAGACTTGGTGCTGCACGAGCAGACAGGGTTGCTCGTCCCTCCAAGCGCCCCTGAAGCCTTGGCTGAGGCCATCGCACGCATGGCTGGCGATCCGGTGGTGGCTGGGCGAATGGCCCTGGCCGGTCAGAAGAGAATGCAGACGGTCTTCTCGCCCGACCGTCACACGCAGCGAATGCTGGAAGCGTTTGATGCGGCGGCTGGGCATCGCCGACGAAGGAAGGAACGTTAGGTGCCATATGGTTATCTGGCTGTACTATCTGGCAATACTGGTTCTGTGGTGGGACGGCTCGAATTTCATTATCATCGAGCCGAGGATCTCGGTCTTCATGGTCGTGTTCGGGGCGGCGTTTGCTGCGCTGTTGATTGCAGTGCTGTTCGGCCGACAGCGCATCGTACGACTGCCGCAGCTGATCCCGCTGCTGATCCTGGCATTTTGGATTGTCTTCACCACCATGACCGCACAGCATACCCCGTTAGCCATTACGGCTCTGTACACGTGGTTCAACCGTCTGTTGCTGGCGGGGACGACAGCCTGGGTAATACTCACCAGGGTGCAGGTCAGGCGCCTGGTAAAGGTGCTGATCTTCGCTTGCCTTGTCAGCGCATTGCTGATGATTCTCCAGTTCACCTTGCGCAAGGGGTTTGTGAATCCCAAAAACGTCGAACGGTTGGTGGCCGGAACGTCGTGGCGCTCCGCCATTGTCGGTTTCTACATGATGGCGCCCATGGCGCTGATGGCGGCCTATGCGATTTTCGGACGAGGAACCAAGCGTGTATCTGCGGGGGTCCTGGCTGTGCTTTTTGGCCTGGCCACGCTTTATTCCGGCACCCGATCGACTTTCGCCGGGCTGATGGTGGTTCTGGCGATGCTGATGCTAGCCAGGCCCGGTCTCGGACGCATCCGAAGCATTGTCCTGAGCGTCTTGCTGGCGGTAGCGGTGGCGTTGGTGTTCTCCAGGGTCTTGCCGGAACGGACACAGCGGCTCATGCAGAAAGCGGAGGTGGCGCGAAGCGATATACGGTTTGACTATCTCTGGCCGGAGGCCTGGCGGCTGTTCAAGGAGCACCCCGTACTAGGCATCGGCCCGGGGGGGTTTGTCGGCCGCACAGCATGGTCCGTCCACAATTCGGTGCTCGAGATGGCCACGGAAATGGGCGTCTTGGGGTGTCTACTATACTCATGGTTGCTGGCCATTCCGTACTTCAACTACCGATATGCAATGAAACGTTTGCGCCACACACGAGATGGGTGGATCTGGGTAGGTTTGTATTGCGGCTACCCGGGCATGGTCGTCGGGACGGTCTTGCACGGATTCGGCGGCTGGCTGCCGGCACTATGGTTCCTGGTGGGCCTGTCCTACGCGGCGAGGAATCTGGCAGGGCAGGAAGACGAAGCCTTGGAGCCTCAATCATTCCTTCCGGATTACGAGGGCCACGCAGAGTACCGGCAACCCCAGCCGGTATACGAGACGTAACCCGCTGAAAGCGTCCCGACAGGCGACTGTCGGGACGCGGTGGTGATTCAGTGAACGTCTGCCGTGCGGAGTGCGGATACTTTCACGATGGCGAGAGAACCAGTCAAACACGGGCATCATCGAGAGGGCATTCGGCGACCGGCCCGGCTCGTGGTGGCTACTGAACACCACTTCGTGCGGGTGGGCGAAAGAGTGTATACGGACCTGGCATTTGGGCATGATTACTGGAAAAAATACCTGGAGGTCTTTGACGAGGTGCATGTGCTGGCCCGTGTAGGCTGCGCCGAAACAACTCGCGACGATCGACTCCGGGCCGACGGACCCGGGGTGTATTTCATCCCCGTGCCCGATTACCGGGGACCGTGGCAGTTGCTGAAGATGTGGCCGGGCGTGTTCCGAGCGGCGATGAAGGCTGTTCGGTTCGGCGACTGCTTCCTGCTTCGGTCGGGGATCATCTGCACCGTGCTGTGGTTATGGTTGGTGCTGCTGGGCAGGCCTTATGCCCGGGAGGTACCCGGAGAGACGGGCAAGGCAACGCTGGCGTTTGTCGGAGACAGGCATCCGTTGGCAATGCCGATAATCGCCGGGATATTGGAACAACTATGTGCGATTCAGTTGCGCGGCGCATTCTGTGCGAGTTATGTCAGCCGTTCGGTGCGGCGGCGCTATCCTACGAGCGATCCGTCTGGAGAGTTTGTCTTCTCGGATGTGCAGTTGACCGAAGACCTGATGACCACCCCGCGCACCATCGAGGACTTTCGCCACACGCCCATGAGGATCCTGAGCGTGGGCCGACTCGAACGTGAGAAGGGGCATCGGTTCCTGATTGACGCGGCCGATCAACTTCGACGCGACCACCCCGACGGGTGGCACATCCGGATCGTGGGACCTGGCTCGCAGTTGGAACCCCTGCGGCAACAGGTCAGGTCACTGCGATTGGAGAACTATGTTGAGGTGCTGGGGCCGGTGAAGTACGGCCAGGAGCTGTTCGGCCACTACGATTGGGCGGACTTGTTCGTCCTGCCGTCCTTGACCGAGGGCATGCCGCGTGCACTGATTGAGGCTATGGCCCGAGGGCTGCCGGCAATCGGCAGCCGCACAGGCGGGATCGTGGAACTGCTGTCCGCGCCGCAACTGGTTACCCCGGGACGCGGCGACCTGCTGAAGCAGGCGATCGCCAAACGCATTGGAGACACCGAGGCGCTTGCTCGCTTCTCACAAGAAAACTACAATAAGGCCGTACGGGAATACGGCATGGAGGAATTAAGGCGGCGGGAACGCGCATTCTGGAAGGCCATGCTCGACGGGCCGCATGGAAAAAAAAGCACATGACGTCCAGGACCCTCAGAGAACTAAAGGTTCAACTTCGCTGGAATCTGCCGCTCTGGCTGATCGGTCTGTTGACTAACTGGTGGCCGGACAATTCCAAGACTTGCAGGCTGCGAGGCGCCTTGGCCCGGCCTTTCTTGCGGCGCTGTGGCCGGGAGTTTGCTCTTGGCATAGACGTGACTCTGAACGCTCCAGGCCGGCTGAGCGTGGGCAGCAAATGCTACCTTGCCCGCGGTGCCTGGGTCCAGGCCATGGGCGGGGTGGTTCTGGAAGACGAGGTGGTAACAGGGCCGTACGTTGTTCTTGCCTCTACCAACCACGGGTTCAAAAACGGTTCCACGAGGGGCGCAGGTACGCACCCGGCGCCGATCCGCATCGGTCGCGGGACATGGATCGGCGCGCACGCCGTGATAACCGCCGGCGTTACAGTGGGAAAGGGCAACTTGATTGCCGCCAATGCCGTCGTGACGCGAGACACGCCCGACAACGTGATTGTAGGCGGTGTGCCGGCCAAAATCATCGGTCCGAGGGAAGACAATCCCAGTGAGTATCATTCCCGCCTTGATTTCGAGGTCGGCGATGATTAAGCTGTGTGTCGTCACCACATTGTCCAAAACGCTCTGCTATCTCCACCGCGGTCAGTTCGAGTATCTCAAAAATCATGGCTTCGAGGTCTGGGGAGTAGCCGGGCCGGGCGACGGGCACGAGCAACTTCACGAAATGGGCGTGCCGACCAAAGTCATTCCGATGACCCGCGAAATTACGCCCTTGCGAGACCTGATCGCTCTGATTCGACTGTGGTGGTTCTTCCTGACGAATCGTTTCGACGTGGTGCATTTCTCGACGACCAAGGCGGCCTTCCTCAGCTCAATCGCATCGCTGCTGGCCGGAGTCCGACGCCGCTTTTACACGTGCCGAGGCCGGCTTTATCTGCCTGAGAGCAGCCTCAAGTACAAAATCTTCATCGTTTACCAGCGGTTCGTGTTCCGCTTGTGCACGCGATGCATCTTCATCTGCCACGAGTTGAAGGCGTGGATGGTTCACCGGCGGCTCTGTCCGCCGACCAAGGGGTCCGTCATCGGATCGGGCTCCAGTAACGGCGTTGATCTCAAGCGGTTCAGCCGAACTGAGTACATTGTCCGAAAGGGCATGGAAATTCGACAGGAGTTGGGTCTCAATGAAGATGGTCTGATGATCCTGTCTGTGGGCAGATTACGCAGGGAAAAAGGCATCAACGAACTTGTCGAGGCGTACACTGAACTGGCCGAGGACTA
>JASLZV010000071.1:4976-7932 GCA_030754715.1 Phycisphaerae bacterium | reverse complement strand
GAGGGGACACCATCCCTTCATACGTGTCGCCGCTGACTGTGTAGACTATGTCGCACCAGGCCGTGGCTGACAGACATACCCAAGCGACGATTATCAGTGCTGGATTTCGCATCATGGGAATCCTTGCGATTATCACTAAGTGTAGCGTATCAGCGGCCCTGTTGCTGCAGCAAAAGCTCAACGGGAAGCCGTCGCGTCGTTGCAGCCAACGAGTTTTCAGTCCCTATTGTGGTGCTTGGCGGCATAGACTGCGATGGCCGCCAAGCGGTCACGGATGGGGAGATGTTGTGTGCACTGTTGTTCACACGTGCCGCATAACGTACACCCCTCGGCCGATTCCGGTGGAAGATTCCAGTGCCCCTTGAGTCTGTTTACGGCATGGACCATGTCCCCATCGTTCGATAGCGTTACCTGGTCGTATGAGTCCATCAACTGTGGAATGTTTATGCCTTCAGGGCAGGGCATGCAGTATCCACACCCGGTGCACAGATCATTGAAGCCGTCGAAAATCTTTCTGCGAATCGACTCAACATGTTCGGGACTGTACGGCCGGAAGTGTTCTACCGCTGCGCAGGCCTGCTCAACGTGCTCGCAGGATGTAAAACCGACCAGCGCCGAGGTGATCCCCGGATGAGAAACATTGAAACGCAGGGCTGCGGCGACCACTGAACTATCCTCGGGCCCGCGGATAAAGTCGAATAGTTCAGCATTGTTGGGAATCAGCCCGCCAGCTAATGGATTCATCGTAACCACGCCCAAGCCCATGCGCTCAGCCGCTTCCATCGCCGTCCGGCGGTAGGGGAAGTTAATCGCACAGTAACCCAACATAACACCCTCGAAAGGACCCTCGTTCAGCAGCGTCTGCAATTCGTTGCCGGGCAGATGCGATGAAACCGACAAGTGACGGATCAAGCCCTCTTCCTTGGCTTTGACGGCAGCGGCCACAGCGCCCTCTTTTACACGCTGGTTCCAGGAATCAAGTGTTACAACACACCAAATATGGTAGAAATCGATCGCCTCCACGCCCAAACGCTTCAGCGATGCTTCCAACTGGCGCCGCAGCGCGTCCCCGTTGGCATGTGCGGATTTCGTTGCAACGTAAAACTCCTCCCGCTTCATATGTTCAAAGGCTGCGGCCATGATCGCCTCGCTTTTGTCGGCGCAGTACCCAGGGGCCGTATCAAAATAGTTGATTCCCCTTTCGTGAGCATGCAGGACAATCTCGGCATTGGTCTCAACGTCTTGGGGGTTGGCAAAACGCATTCCACCACAGCCGATTACCGAAACATCTTTGCCTGTCTTGCCGTAGGGTTTGTACCACATCACGATATTCCGATTCGTGTCTTGCTTACTTGTGCGGTTGAGCTGCGGGCGCTGGTTGTGAAGCGATAGGGCGATATCGGGGCGTTCGGGCCTTTTCCTCCGGTAGGGGAGGCGTTTGGCGAGGATCCTTGTATAGGTGCACATCGTCCCAAAGATATTCGCCCGGAGGCCAGTAGGAGTAGATCTGAATCTGCAGCCACTGGACGTGCTTGGGCAGCCCTCCGCGCGGGGGGAACGGAGCGGCAAAATGCTTCCAAGTGCTTTCCTTGTTCCGGCAGGAAAGGTACCACCTATAGCATTCGCGCCGGTAACGATGGGGGTGCCTTTTGACGTCGGCCGCGATGAGTTGCTGCTGCTTTTCCATTGGCAGGTCGGCAAACTGCCTGGGCGTCAAGCCAAGTTGCGACAGCGAACTTTCCGGCAAGCCTTCTGCTCGGGTGCCCCAGTTCAGGAAGCCCTTCACGAAGACCTTCGCGAAGAACATGCCCGACGTTTTGCCCTTCATGTCCGCCACCAGCCAGTATCGCTGCCCGGGCGTCGCCTTGATCCAACTACTGCGGTAGTGCACGCCTTCAAGGCCGGCTACCGAGTTGTAGCCGGTGTCGCGGGCAATCTTGGGGGCTTTGCTCGGGTCGGTTTGGCCCAGGCGGAGTTTGCGGCGATACGCCAGCCACGCGTCACGCTCCAGGTCGGTTCGGACGTGAAGGATGGTTCCTCGCCCCAGGCCTTCGGCGTCTTTGGCCTTAACCAGGAACGTACTGGCCAGATCAGGAGGGTCCCACCCCTTGTGTCCGTCTTCGAACCCGCCGTTCACGTTCAGCGGTTTACCCCACTGTTTGGAGTCAGGTTCCTCCTCGTCGCCGTATTCCGGCGGGGTCCAATCAGCCTGGCTGCGGAGTGCCTCGACGGTCTTGCGGGCGATCTGGCTGCGAGCCCGCTGGGTGTTATCGGAAAAATTCTCTGTCCAGAAAACGGGTTCCCCGGGCTTGCTCAAATCGACACCGCTCACCTCTGCGAAGAAGGTCTCGTCTGTTTTCGTAACTGTGCCGTACAGGGCAACCGTTACGGCTAGTTGTTCGTTCATGATTTTGATGATCTTGTTCCGATCCACATCCACTCCGGTAGGTCCGGCGGTTTCCTGGGTGGTCAGGCGGTCCACAACGGAATATTCCTTGTGCCGCCGCAGGCGGAGGCGGATCGAATCACTGATCTGCTTTCCGTAGTCACCCTGCGCGCAGGCGAAGTCAAAAACCACCACGCAGATCTTCTTGTCGCCGGCGGCTGCTCCCTTTTGACCTTGGACAAGGGCGGGCGGGGTGATTGCTGCCAGGGCCAGGAATATCGACATCATGTGCTGCATACGTACGTCCAATTCGAGGTCTGCTGGACATTCAATACTGCTACGAAGGCCCATTGGGGCGTCGTCTTGCGGCCACCACGTTACTTTTCCACCTTGTGCAACTCGTCGGCCTTCTCTTCGTTGAGGTCGGCCTTCAGGAAGTCGCCGGATTGCGGTAGGTCCACATGAATCCTTGCGATTTTATCCACTTTTAGCAGGACGTCGCCCGGCCGGCACAACAACACGTGCCCGCCCTGAGTACGGTCGTCGGTAATGAAGTGAAAGTGATAGCCT
>JASLZV010000071.1:4696-4966 GCA_030754715.1 Phycisphaerae bacterium | reverse complement strand
GGCCGGGAGGGAAAAGCCCAACACGGTTCCTCGAACGTTCCGTAGTTCGAATACCGACTGGTGTTTCACCACCTCGATCAAGCGCGCGTAGGGCGACGTCTGCCTGGGAACGCTACGGACCTTAATGTATTTGAAAGTTCCCTCCACGCGAATTGCCTGGATAAGGTTGGATGGCGGGACGTTCCGGGCCAGCAGTTTCTCCAGCGTCCAGTCGTTGTTGGACTCGATTTCCACTATCGAGTCGGGCTCGAAAAATGTCACCACGGCGAA
>JASLZV010000071.1:0-4686 GCA_030754715.1 Phycisphaerae bacterium | reverse complement strand
GGCGGGCATTTCGTAGGCATCCCCGTCGGTCTTGATCTTATAAACCTTCCCATCCACAACAACCATCTCACCATCCAGGCCATTAAACGTACCAAGCCCGAAATCGCCGTGCGTAAGAAGTTGGCTGCAGGTCAGTTCGCCGTCATACACGCCTTCCAGCAGCGAGTTTATTGTGGAGTATTGGTAGAGCCCGTCGGCTTGGGGGCCGCAGCCGATGAGAAATACGACCAGCAACAGCGAGCCCAGCAAAACGCGGCGTTTGGCCATCATGGCAGTCTCCTGCGGTTGGCTGATTTGACCGGGTTCCATAATACTCAATGCAACCAGTAGGGGCAAAAGAGAAACGTGATACCTGCCGTCGTAGTTGACACATCCGGAGGCAAGGCGTATAGTCCCGGCTCCGCAGTGGCTCTGGATTAGGCACCGGACTACTGCCCGCAGTGAGCCTCAGAGCCCAGGTGGTGGATGACTTTATGTTTTTCGCGTCAGGGTGGCAACCGCAGGAAGGGCCTGCGGCGAAGCCAGCTGGTACCTGCCGCATAGCACGTGTGGGAGAGTTTCTCATGATCAAGCATCGCCTTTTTTCCCCCGGCCCGACCGATGTCCCGCCTGAGGTCCTGGGCGAGACGGCCAGGCCGATGTTTCACCATCGCACGGACCGGTTCCGCAAAATGTTTGTCGAGGTCAACGCGGGGCTGCGGAAGATTCTCCAGACCCGGAACGACGTGCTGACCATCGCCGGTTCGGGCACGGCCGGCGTGGAGGCGGCCATCGCCTGTCTGGTTCCGCGCGACAAGAAGGTGTTGGTCGCCAACGGCGGCAAGTTCGGCGAACGTTGGGTCAAGGTGGCTAAGGTGTATGGATTGGACGTGGACGAGGTCGTCCTCCAGTGGGGCACGGCGTTGCAGCCCAAGACGGTGAAGGAAAAGCTGGCCACCGGTGCCTACGGGGCGGTGATTGTCGTTCACAGCGAAACGTGCACCGCAACGGCCTGTGATCTGGAGGCGATTGCCAAGGAGGTGGCTGCCACTGACGCGATCCTGCTGGCCGACTGCATCACGGCGGTAGGGGCGTTGCCGCTTAAAACCGACCAGTGGGAGGTAGACGTGGTGGCCGTCGGAAGCCAGAAAGCCTTGATGTTGCCTCCCGGCCTGGCCGCCGTGGCTGTCAGCGACAAGGCCTGGAAAGTTGCGGAGGCCATCGAGCCACCTTGCTTTTACCTGAATCTGAAGGCCTACCGTAAATCGGCAGCCGGAAATGACACACCCTATACCCCGGCGGTGAGTTTGTTCCGGGGGCTCAAGGTGGCCCTGGATATGATCAACGAGACCGGGATTGAGAAGGTCTGGGCCCGGACGGCCCGCCTGGCCGAAGCAACCCGCACTGCGGCCGAGGCGATCGGCATAAAGGTCTTCAGCCACCAGCCCAGCGATTCGGTAACGGGCTTGGTGTATCCCGATGGTGTTGGTGATGACTTTCGCAAGAGGCTTCAGGCCACTTACGGTATGTCGGTAGCTGGCGGACAGGCACAGTTGAAAGGCAAAATCTTCCGCGTGTCCCACATGGGTTACGTGGACCTGGCCGACACGATAGGGCTGATTGCGGCCATCGAGTACACGCTGGCCGACGTGGGCGTTGACGTTGAGATCGGCAAGGGTGTCGTTGCGGCTGCCCGGGTCCTGAAAGGTTGGAGGTAGGAGACCGGCAATGAAGATTCTAATTGCAGACAAACTCAGTAAGGTCGGCATTGATTGGCTGGGAGAGCAGCAAGACGTTGAGGTAGCGGTTAGGCCCGGCCTGGCGCCGTCAGAAATGGCCAAGATCGTCGGTGGGTATGACGGAATGATTATTCGCTCGGGCGCGAAGATCACCGCTGAGGTATTGGCTAGCCCGGGCAATCTCAAGGGCATTGTGCGCGCGGGTGTGGGTGTGGATAACGTCGACGTGCCGGTGGCTACGCACAAAGGCATCATCGTAATGAACACTCCGGGCGGAAACACGCTGAGCACAGCGGAACTTGCAATGACGCTGATGATGGCGCTGTCGCGCAAGATCGCTCCGGCCAATACCTCGCTTCGCAGCGGCCAGTGGGACCGCAAGGCCTACCAGGGCACGCAGTTGGCCGGCAAGACTATGGGCGTTGTCGGTCTGGGGCGTATTGGGCGCGCGGTGGCTAAGCGGGCCGCCGCCCTCGAAATACGCGTGCTGGGATATGACCCATTCTTCGCCGGAGGTTGCCCCGAGGGTGTGGAGGAGATGCTCAAGGACCTTAACGAGTTGTGCAAGCGGGCCGACTACATCACTATGCACGTGCCGAAATCACCTGACACGTTGGGCATGATCGGGGCCGAGCAGTTTGCGGTGATGAAACCGACGGTGCGGCTGATAAACGCCGCGCGCGGCGGAATCATCGATGAGAGTCAACTCCTCAAGGCCCTCAACGAAGGTCGAGTGTCTGGGGCGGCACTGGACGTGTACCGAGCCGAGCCGCCCGAGTTGGAGGTGGAAAAACAGTTGGTCGAGCATCCTAACGTGCTGGCCGTACCCCACCTGGGCGCATCAACGGCCGAGGCGCAAGAGCAGGTGGCCCTGGATGCGGCCAGGCAACTCGTCGATGCGCTGCGGGGCGGCGAGGTGCGAAACGCCATCAACGCGCCGGGCTTCGACAAGGTTCTGCCCGAAGTCTTGCGCCCGTACACTGAACTGGCCCAGCGGATGGGCACGATCTTGGCCGGCATCACGCCTGGGGCCCTGAGCAAGGTTGAGGTGATCTATCGCGGCTCGATTGCCGATATGAACGTCGCGCCGATCACCACGTACTTGCTCGTGGGCCTGTTGACCCCGCACATGGAGGCCCCGGTCAACGTGATTAATGCCCCCGTGCTGGCCAAGCAGCGCGGGCTTGAGATCGAGCAGATCACCTCCGCCAAGGTCCGCGAATTTGCCAACCTGATGGAGGTGGCTATACATGCCGACCAGATGAAACGGATGGCGGTTGGTACGATTTTCGGCAACAAATTCCCGCGGATCATTGCCATCGACGGATACCGGATGGAGATGAAGCCGGAAGGCCACGTCGCGATCATCTTCAACGATGACAGGCCGGGCGTCCTGGGACATTACGGCACGGTCTTTGGCAACAATAAAATCAACATCGCCGACCTGACGTTTTCGCGGAAGATGCGCTCCGGCTTGGCTGTTGTGGGTATTAACCTTGACGAGGAGCCCAGCGATACGGTGATGGACGAGATCCGCGGCCTGGAATTCGTCAAGGCCGCCTATCGGCTGAAACTGCCCGGACTACCCTCGGAAGAGCAGGAAGAATAAACTGCTGTCGGAAGCATTCGGTCAGGCACGGGGACTTGAATGACGGCGTGTTATCCAACGCCTTCCTGGCTTTGCGCTGTAATCGCTCTTGACTCTTGCGCAGGATAGCCTCAAGTTCGGGCTTCAGATTCGACGCGTCGCGCTGAGCATCGGCCTCCGCTTCTTCGCCGACTTCCCTGGCCACTCTAGGATTGCGCCGGTGTCGGCGCTAGTGGCCTCAGCGGCATATCGCCCCAGCGCGCCATGGCTAATCGGTGCTGGGCGCGGCCTGTATCTTTTCCTGCGCTTGGCGAATTCGGCCTTGGTGACCCTGGCGTTGAGGCTGCCCGCGGGGATGTCAATCGCGATGATGTCGCCATTCTTCAACAGACCGATCTCGCCCCCGGCGGCTGCTTCGGGGGAAACATGGCCGATGGCTGCGCCGGCAGAACCTCCGCTGAAACGCCCGTCGGTAATCAGGTAACACTTGTCGATCAGGCCCATGCCCTTGATGTAGCTGGTGGGCGCGAGCATCTCCTGCATGCCCGGACCGCCGCGAGGCCCTTCGTTGCGGATCACAACCACCTCGCCCGGTTTGACCTTCCCACCGAGGATGCCCACACAGGCATCTTCCTGGCTCTCGAAAATGCGGACCGGACCGGCAAAGACGTACATTGCCGGGCCCACGCCGGCGGATTTCACCACAGCGCCCCTGGTGGCGATGTTCCCGTACAGCACCGCCAGCCCGCCGGCCTGCGAGAAGGCGCGATCCAGGGGGCGGATTATGTCACAGGCATCAAGTCGGCCGGTGTTTTTTGTCGGCAATCTCTTGGTCTTTTCGCCTCGCAGCATGGCCCGGACGCTTTTGACACTGCGGCCGGTCGCCTTCCAGCCCTCGCGATACAGTTTTTTTGCGGCCGGGCATATCTTCTTGCTGCGCAAACAATACTTTTCGAGATTCTTCATCATCGTCTCGCCGGTGACTGTCATGCAGTCGGTGTGAACCAGGGACGGTCTGTCCCACCACAACTGCCCCAGGATGGTGTGAATGCCCCCGGCCCGGTGGACGTCCTGGACGTGATACAGCCTCCCCTCCGGCGTCGGCGAGGGCATGACGCGACAGATATTCGGCGTCCTATTGCAGATCCGCTCGATATCCTTGAGACCGAACTTGAGCCCCGCCTCACTTGCCATCGCCAACAGGTGCAGAATAGTGTTGGTCGAGCCGCCCATGGCCATGTCCAGCGCCATGGCGTTTTCAAAGGCCTTGCGGTTCATGATCCGCCGCGGAAGCAGGGGATAGGAATTCTTGCAGCCGCCGCGAGTCCACTGGATGGCCATTCGCACGATGCGCTGTGCGGCGGTCTTGTACAATGCTGT
>JASLZV010000070.1 GCA_030754715.1 Phycisphaerae bacterium | reverse complement strand
CTGGCAGAGAGGTTATTCTTTTGGCGGCGGCGGCGTGCCGGACACCGCAACCCGGATTATTGGAGATATTATCAACATGCACTCGACCTTCAGCCCCAAGGGCCTCACGCCGCTCCGGCGGGTGGAGATCGCGCTTCGCGGCGGGCACGCCGACCGCGTTCCCTTCACCATGTATGAGGGTCATCTTCTTCAGACTGCCGCCGAACGCCACATGCGAAACCGCGGCCTTTGCATCGTCAATCGCCAAAGCGTCTATGCGATTCGCCATCCCAACGTCAAGACCACCCGGCAGGAATACTGGCAGGACGGCAAGAAATTCGTCCGCACCGTCCACGAAACGCCGGTGGGAAATCTCTCATGGATGCACGAGGATGCCGGTTTCACTTACTGGGTTCACGAAAAAATGTTCAAAACGCCCGAAGACTACAAGGCGATGCTGTTTTTTGTCCGGGACGAGTGCTGCTGGCCCACCTACCAAGCCGTTGCAGCCGCACAACCCCATGCCGGCGAGGACGTCATCTTCCGCGCAAGTTTCGGCTCCGAGCCGCTCCAGATACTCATTTCCGGCACCATGATGGACATGCAGGATTTCTGCATCCAGTGGATGGAAAACCGCGATGAGATTCTCACGCTCTACGAGGCGATTGCAGAAAACCGGCGGAAGGTTTACCCGATCGTAGCCGCCTCGCCCCTGATGCACGCCAACTACGGGGGCAACGTGACTCCGGAGATCATCGGGCTCGAGACGTTCGAGAAATACTACGTGCAGCACTACAACGAGGCCGCTGAGATCATGCACAAGCACGGCAAACTGATCGGCTGTCATTTCGATGCCAATTGTCGGTTGTTGGCCCGGGCCATTGCGGCCACCGACCTGGACTACATCGAGGCCTTCACCCCCGCCCCGGACACCGACATGACGCTGGCCGAGGCCCGCCAGGCCTGGCCCGACAAGGTGCTGTGGCTGAATTTCCCCTCCTCGGTGCACCTTAGGCCCGACCGGGAGGTCCAGGCCGCCACCGTTGCCCTGCTCGACGAGGCCGGCACACCCGACGGCCTGATCATGGGCATCACGGAGGATATCCCGCCCGGCCGGTGGCAGGACAGTTGCCTTGCGATTATGGACGGCCTCGACAGCCACGAGCAACTTCATCCGCAACTGTATGCCTGAGTCGCTGGCGAAAGATCTTGAAAGGTGCCGATCTGCACGTGTTAAACTTTCAGTGGAATCTGTCTGGCCCAGGGAGTAAACCGATGATGAAACTGTCGCACACCGGACGCCGGGTCTTGCAGGCTGTGATAATCGCAGGTGCCTTGGCTTTTCCGGGGGCAGGCGCTTCGTCGGCCAAGGTGCTGTTTCTGGCCCATTACAATGGCTCCATCGCCGATGCGGACTATGCAGCCGGCTCGAAGGACGCCGGGGACGTTCCCGGGTACAAGGTCGCCGGGACCATCGCCTCAGGCCGTTGGGGCCGCGGCCTTGATCTGGCCGCCGCCGCCCGCCGCTGCACCTACAAGGCCCTGGGCAACCTCGACCCTCGCAAAGGCACGGTGGACTTTTGGTTTTGTATCGACCAAGACAAGCCCACACCTGCCCCGGCCATGTACCACCCGCTGTTCGGCTGGTACAACCCACCTTCCCAGCCCGGCGGAAAAAAGCGGATCAGCGCATTTGAGGTCTACACACAGGGCAAGAGGATGATACTGACCGTTCATACAAATCGCAGCAGCCCCAGCCAGGGCCCGTTCGATCCGGCCACGGGCAAGTGGCATCATCTGGAAATCAACTGGGACTGCACCGGCGGTGACGGAAGCAGCGAATACAACGTCTACCTCGACGGCAAAAGCGCCATCAGGGCGACGGGCGGCAAGGCCCTCAAGGCGCCCGGCGGATTCCTCCACCTTGGCATTTGGGATTACGGCTGGGGACACTTTCTTCACGGCCGCGTCGACGAACTGAGAATCACCGACCAGGTCGAACACTTGGGGGGTTTTGCCACCCCGCAGAGCGAGTATCCCGATCCGGGAACGACCGCGGGCGTTGCTGCCGCCTACTCCGAGACCATCGCCAGTCACAAGGAATTGACCGGTGGGCTCCAGGGCCTCAAGCGCGCAGCAAAACTGGCCGGCAGCGGGCCCGAGGCCGCCCAGGCGGCTGGCGTCATAAACATCGCCGAGGCCGCCGCACAAAACGCCGCCGCTACCCTCAAATCGATGGCCGATACGCTCGCGGCTGCCTCGATCCGGGCCGGCGGCAATAAAGACAACTGGCTCGGTCATCTCGAGAAACTAAGCGACCAGCGAGCCGCCGGCCTTGGCCTGGACCTGAAGGGGGCCCAGAAGACCCTTGACCAAGCCGCCGACGCAACGAAGGCCGCGCGCCGCACCGTCGCACAGGCCACCGGGGCCCTGTACGCGCAAATCCCCAGTGTCTACAACCAAACAGTGGTCAATCTGTGTTACCTGAAGGACGAGATCGAGGGACTCAATCGCGCGGTATTCCACGCCCGAACAGTAACTAACGCCGAAAAGCCCGTCCAGGTCACCAGGGAATCCGACCGGGCCGTCAAAAGCGCAGGCGCAACCCTCAAGGAGGTATGCGAGGGTTTCTACGGCATGTTCGCCGATTCTCCCGGCGCCCGCAAGGACCCCGTCGCGGCCCTGCACGCCTTCAGTGCCGATCCCGGTAAGACCCGGACAATGGAAACGATGTCTCGGCGTCTCAGCGAGGCGGCCGACCTGGTCGCCCGGACGAGGAACGCCGTTTCCAAAGAACTTCAGAGCCTGCGGAGCGATTCCGCGTTTAAGGCGAAGTTTCCCGCATTCCGCCAGGTCGCCCCGTCAAAGTTGCCTCCGGTCAAGGTCGAGCCCGACGGCACGCTGAAGCGACTGATTTTCGCGGGGGCGCACGGCAGAACCGAAACGCTGATGTCGCTGGAGTTTGACACGCTCACCGAAAGCGGCTGCAACGTGACGTGGCCCACGAAGGATAAATTCAAAGCCACTGAAGACCCCAAGACGCTGGCGCAGTGGAAGAAATACAAGATCCCCATTTCCGATAAGGTTTTGCTCTATGCCGTCGGGGACATGATGCATAACCCGCCGTGGTTCAAGAAGGCCTGTGGCGACGACCTTGACTACTATTTCCAGCCGACTGCTAGTTACAAGGGTAGTACCGGGCTCGAATACCGCCATCCGGTCGTTCGAAAGATGATCCTGGAGTATCTGGAAGAGGCCGCCCGAATCAACGGACAGAAGCCATACACGTTTGTCTATAAGGGACCGTGGGAGGCCCATCCCTACTGCGGCGTCGGGGTGAGCGTACCAGGCAAACGGGTGTGGGCGGCCCAGGAACACGGCTTCAGCAAATACGCGATCAAGGCGTTCCGGGCGTATCTGAAGAAGAAGTTCCGCGGCATCGCCCGCCTCAACAGGGCATGGCAGTCTTCGTACAAGGGCTTTGGCGACATCCAGCCGCCGGAAAAACTCATCTTGGCCTTCATCATCACCAAGGACCGGCGCGGACAGGATCTCTATTCGCCCTTCCTGCCCAACCAGCGCCTGCGGGCGACGCCTTTGACCTATGAGTTCGAGCGATGTCGCAAGGACCTCTACGCCGACTATCTGGCCGATTGCTACAAGGCGATCAAGCGGGGCGACCCCAAGCACCCGCTGGCATCTTCCACCTCGGGCAGCATCATGAACGAAGGCCTGATCCGCTCGATTGACGATATTCAGATGGCCGAGCGGTGCGTGGACATGTGGGGCAAGCATCCCTCCGGCGGGAACGGCTGGTCCGACTCACCCTACCAGTGGGGGCTGAACCGCTACTTCAACAAGACGCTCGTCTCGCTCGAATACTACGGATGGGGCCAGCAGGAAATAGGCGAAGACTTCTGGCCCACGTTCAAACTGGCCGGGGGAGCGACCACCGAAGGCGTGTACAATTCGGGGCGGCGCGACGTGTGGCATG
Organism: Phycisphaerae bacterium; assembly: GCA_030754715.1. Lineage (GTDB taxonomy): Bacteria > Planctomycetota > Phycisphaerae > SM23-33 > SM23-33 > JASLZV01. The sequence goes on along the minus strand of JASLZV010000070.1, from coordinate 3,968 downwards.
ACTTGAGTTGGAACCGAAGGATGCTGCTGTTTTACTGGACCCAGAAACTTGTCGAAATGCGGTCTGGCGTCAGAGAGGCCAACTCCCCGCTGGTCAGACTCTGGGCTGGCCTGATTCCGGTGGTCAAGCGCAGGACCGCACGCATCAACGATATTTTGTTCGACGTTCCCGTCATCAAGCCGAGAATCGCCGTGTTGCATCCCGGCGTCTCAATTATCAACGCCTATCCGACAGACTCCTGTATGAAAGTCGCCGAGGACGTCTTTGACAGGCTGATCGCAAGGCAGCATCACTTCGGCGTCGTGCCCGAGCAGTTCATAGTGAATGGCCGCGACTCCCTGGACAATTACGACGTGGTGATCCTGCCCTACGTGCAGTACTTCGACGACGGGTTCGGACAAAAACTCCTGGCCTGGGTCCGCCGCGGCGGCACGCTGGTCTCCGCCGGACCGTTCGGCCTCCACAACAAGTATGGATTTGACATCAAACAGGGCGCTGCGGCGGTTTTCACGGGCATCCGATTCGCCTATCCCACGCCCCAGAAATACAGGCTGTCCTGGAAGTGGAAGGCCAGCCGCGGAGGCAAGAGGCTCTCTGAAAGTTACCTTGCCAAGACGTATGGCCGCGGCAGCGTCCTGCTGGCTCTTGACGGCCGCGCATTTATCCGCTCCGGTTCGCTGGCCACGGGGCACGAAGGTCTGGAGATCGGAGGCGAGGTGCGCGGGTCGGCGACAAAGGCCCAAGAAGACCAAGGCGCCACCGGTCGTACCGTTCGCCCGTCAGGGCCGGAAACAGACAAAGGCCTTTCCCCTGCTCTGCTGGCTTTCTATGCCGCCATTGACCGGGCCACTCAAAGAAAGGCCTGGGTTACCCGCGGCAACGTGGAAATGGTCGTCCGACAAAAGGACCCCAGGAAACCGGTGTACGTTTCCCTGCTGAACTGGGATTACCAAACCGCACTTGAGACCGAAGTGGTCGTACGCGGCGAATATCGCAACATCACCGACCTGTCAATCTCCGGTGGTTTCCCCATATCGGCGGCGGTCAGGGATGGCCTGACGAAATTCCCGATCACGCTTGGTCCGGGAGAGGGTATGATGTTGAAACTGCAACAATAGGCCCGAACGTCTAAAAGATCTCTGAGCGTCGGCCGAGCAACACAACGAAAGGAACCGAGCAATGGCAGACAGACTTGAATTGCTGTGGGCAGCGCTGCGGAACAAAAGAACCGCCTTGATCCTCCTTATGTTAATGTTGGGCGCCGGCCTTTCGGGTTCCCTGGTCGCGGCCGATCGCCCACAGGCGGGTCTTGCCCAGCGATGTGTTCTTCCCGCATACGACCCGTGGATACCCGACCCCGAGTACGCCGAATTGCGGCCGGACGTTGTTACCCCTCACACGCCCTGGGCTCGTCCCTACGCCGGGCGAAGTTTGAAACTGGTCGTTATCGCCCCGCGATGGACGCAGCGGGCGACTCTGGAACTGCAGCAGCGTTTCGACTTTGACGCATCCGCCGTGATGGCCCGGTTTGCCGCCACATGGGCCGACCCAAACACCCCACATTACGGCTGGATAAAGTACGGCACGGAGGAACTTACAACCGCCCGGGCGATGGCCGCCTTGCGGGCCGCCCGGCGGCCCGATGTAATCGTCATTGGATGGATGTCCTGCCCGGCCATACCCAAGAAGGTCGAGCAGGCTCTTCTGGATGCGGTCGCCGGCGGGGCGGGCCTGGTGATTTTCAACCCCAGGAAACTCTCGCCAAAACTCGAGGCGCTGATAAAAAAATGCAAGCCCGCCCCCAGGGATGCGGTCAATGCGGTCGTCGACGGCATCCCTACCGGGCACCTGCCGCCGCTGAAGCAGCAGGGCCCCCGCGGTCTTGTCGGCCAGGGCGTCAAGTTCTACCTCAGCGACGCCGGCGGGCGCATCGTCGTTGTCGATTATTCGCCGCTGCCGCCGGGGGCTTATCCGTGGTGTGTCAACTGCTACATCTCGCCCCCGGGGGCCGACACGAGCAAGAGCGTACGAGACATCCACTATGACTACTATTGCTCCCTCGCCGGCAGGTGTATTCTCTGGGCGGCGAAGAACATGCCGCCCGTTCGGCTGACCGGCTGGGAAAAACTACCCTCGCGGATCAACACAAAAGATGCCCCGGGGAATCTTGGTGCTCTCCTGGTCGCTCCGGCGGCCCGTTGCCCCGCCGGCGCGGTGGTCCAACTGGTAATTCGCGACCTTGATGCAACCGTTGAGCATCGCTCGTCGACGAAGGTCCGCCCCGATGGGCGCATTAACCTTGCCGTGGGGCAACTAACCTCCGGCGGCCACTACGCCGACGTCATCCTCCGCGACGCCGCCGGCCGCACGCTCGACTGGGGTTCGCGATACTTTGAATCCATCAGCGGCGCCGAAATCACCGCCGTCAGCGCAGAGAACAAATCCTACAAGTTGGATCGTCCCGTGCCCGTCACGATCGCACTGACAGGTGATCTGGACGGGGCGAAATTGGCCGTGGAGGTCCTTGACGCCCACGGGCGTGTTGTGTGGTCCGCCACGGTTGCGCCCAAGCCAAAGATATCTTTGCAGGCCGATGTGGCCGATGCGCTTACCAGCCAGTGCGAAATCCGTGCAACGCTGAGCAAGGCGGGCCGCCTGCTTGCAAAGCACACCGTCAGAATACTCCTCCGCCAGCCGCCGCCGGACGCGGACCGCTACATCTACGGCGCCTGGGCCAGCGCCAATCCCTCATTCGTGCGGCGCCAGACCGCCAAAATCATGGCCGCTCAGGGAGTCACCACCGGCATTCTCGGCGGGGACATGGATGAATGGGCCGCCCTGAATGTCCGGCCCGCACCCTACATGACCCGCCATTACCCCAACAATCCGGGCCAGAAGGGCTTGATGGTCCGCGAGCCATGCCTGACAGATCCGGCCTTCCTGAAAAAAGAAACCGCAAAACTCAAGGATAACGCCGAAAAGTTCAGACATTATTCACCCCCCGTCTATTCGCTGGGCGACGACGTGGGGATGATGCTCACGAACCAGGATGCCTGCATATCCGCGACCTGTTTGAAGGCTTTCCGCAAGTATCTCGCCCGACAGTACGGCAGCGTCAAGGCGCTCAACGCCTCCTGGGGCACCTCCTACACCTCGTTCGATCAGGCGATGCCTCTGTCGCTGGCGGACGCCGTTGCCGGCGAAAAGTTCCCCGCCTGGGCCGACCACCGCATGTATATGGATGAACTCTTCGTCAAGATACACCGTGATGCAAAGTCCATCATCCGCGGCGTCGATCCCGACGCAAGGGTCGGATTTGAGGGGCCGCTTAGCGACAACAGTTGGTACGGCTACGCGTGGAAGGAGTTGTTGGAAGTCATGGACCTGATGGTCCCGTACCCAAACGCCTGGAAGTTCGACATCGTCCGGTCCTTTGCCCGGCCCGGCCTGACCTCCGGCGGGTGGTACGGCGGCTATCCCATGTATCGAAATCCCGACGACTGGAGGTTCTATCCGTGGTTCCTGCTGTTCAGCGGCTGCAATAGTTACTGGTTCTTCGCTCAGTACGGATGGTCCACGTACGGCGATCAGAGCCAGGGGATCGCCCCCGACCTGCGCGTCCTGCCCTGCCTTGATCAGGCCACAACCCAGGTGCGCCGCATCCAGCAAGGCATCGATCGGCTCGTGCTGGGCGCCCGGCGCCAGACAGACGGCGTGGCCGTATATCATTCCCGTCTAAGCGTCCACGCGGCCACGGTCATGCCGCCCATCCCCTTGCGCGATTTCAACACCGATCCGACTTGGTCGGCCTACATCGCCGGCCCGGATATGAAATGGGCCCGGAATATCGAGGCGAACCTTCGCCTGCTGGACGATGTGGGCCTGTCGTATGTCTTTGTTGACCGCATCGACATCGCCGACGGCGCATTGATCAAAGGCAAATTCCGCCTGCTGGTCATGCCCCTTGT
>JASLZV010000006.1:17076-17365 GCA_030754715.1 Phycisphaerae bacterium | reverse complement strand
TGGGATGCGATCCTGAGGCAAAGGCCCTAAGCGACGGTGTCCTGGCCGACGATGTCTGGGCCGCAGGGCACTTGGGACTTGTGAACGGGAAGAAACACATCGAAGATGTTTGGATTACCCCCGTTTTCCCTTTTGAAGACTGGACTCTGGAAACTAATAATCCGATCGTGGGAAAAATCGTCAAGAAGATCATCGGTCTTGCTCCTCGATTGAATAGGACACTCAGGGGGCAGGGAGCGGAAACCGCAGACCGGACACCGATTGCCGTAGCCAGGGCGGGATTAGCCGA
>JASLZV010000006.1:10074-17048 GCA_030754715.1 Phycisphaerae bacterium | reverse complement strand
TGAAGCCACCGGTTTTGACCCAACCGCACAAGCCCAATCAGTCGAGCATCTCGGATGCATCACCATGGCCTTCCAGGAGGCCCTGTTACAAAGTCTTTCGCCGCGTCCCGGTGAATCCGAAATCATTCGAGTGTTTCCCGTCTGGCCCAAAACTTGGGACGCTGCCTTTAGATTACTTGCGCGAGGAGGTTTTCTGGTGACTTCGAGAATCCAAAATGGCAATGTCGAATTTGTGGAAATTGAATCCCGGCTCGGTGAGGTCTGCCGCATTCACAATCCATGGCCGGGGGCATGTATGATCGTGGGCGAAGAGACCACTCTTGAGCTAACCGGTGACGTTCTGAGGTTTGAAACTCATGTAGGAGGCAAATACAGGATCATTCATCAGGAATGATTATCTTCGGAATTTGGACAGACTGTTTCCGAAGGGTCATGATCGCATGGACATCACCCATGAAAATGAAATGAATGGTGACTATTTTGAAGCGGGTTTCTCAAATCAAAACCAAGGATCACGTATAATACAGCGTAGTTCAACCGCATGAACGAAGAGTTTTCTCGATGTCACGGACGGCGAGTTCGGACAAAGCAATAGGCCAAAGACACAATGTCGGGAAGGTAAGCAATGAGCAAGAAACCGGAAACCAAAGAGGAAGAACTGGCCAGGCTCCAGCAGGAACTGAAGGACCTGCAGAGCACGCTGCCGGAACACTGCTACGGCACAAAGGGGTACATCGGTGTGCACAGGGCCACGCCGCAGCACTGGCAGAAGGTCGAAGAGGCGGAAGAGCGCATCAAGCAACTCGAGGCCGAGCTGGGCCACTGAAGCCGTTTTCCGTGGCTGATCGGCCGAGACGCCCAGCCTCGGGAATAGCCGGAAGTGTGCGGTATCCTTGCTTGGACGCAGAGTGCTTCCCGCATCTGGCCGATGGAGCATTGGCGCGTATGAATTGCCGGACAGGTTCGCCCTCTTGCCCCCAGCCGCGATAGCCAGAGCCTGCTTCATAGAAGGACAGGACTTGCAATCGGCTGGGTTCGGCGTTGCCGCCTCTAGTTTTTCAGCAGTCGCTTGATGATCTGTCTGAGCACGACCGGCTCGATGGGTTTCTCCACGTAGGCTTCCGGCTCGCTGCCCATGAACTGCCCCATCTCTTTCTCGGAGAATTTGAATCCGGTCCTCTCGGCGATTCCTGTGAGCATGATCACAGGCACCGAGGCGAGATCCTGATCGCCTTTGAGTTCTGCGAAGACCTCAAAGCCGTTGCGCTTGAGGATCTGCACGTCGAGGATGATTACCTACGGACGATGCTGGCGGGCCTCCTCTCCGTCCATGGCCGCCAATACCTCGTAAGGGGAGTCGGCAAGTGCTTCCCTGACGAAATCGATACAGTCCCGTTCGTCATCGGCGACAAGAATCTTTGCGGCGTCGGTCATGAGTTTTTTTCTTTCCGCTTGTTGTCGCGCCGTCCACCGACATCGCAATGACGAATTTTGTTCCCTTGCCCAAGACGCTGTGAAACGTGATCGTTCCGCCCATCATGTTGATGAGTTTTCTGGTCACCGGCAGGCCCAGGCCGGTGCCCTTGGAGCCCTTGGTTGTGAAGAATTCCGTGAAGAGTTTCTTGACGTTCTCGGGGCTTATACCGCCCCCGGTGTCGGCTACGCTGATGGTGAAGCGGTCCCTGCCGTCGCCGCGGTGGATCCTGACGCTTACCCGCCCGCCTTCGTCGCAGGCTTCCACCGCGTTGGACACCAGGTTCAGCAGACAGCGATACAAATGCGTCGGGTCGGTCATCACCTCGGGCAGGTCCTCGTCGATCGTGCAGTCAATGTCTATCCCTCGCCCGCCGGCCCGGGAGGTTATCAACTGGCACACCTGGTCGGCCAAGTCGTTCACGTCGGTTGGAAACGGGTGAAACTTGCTGTCCCTTGCCAACGACAGCATGTCCAGAACCAGGTTACTGAGCATGTCGTTGTTTCGCCGGACCACCAGCCAGCCCTGTGTGACCTTCTCGAAATCGCCCGCGCCCAGGTTGCGATCGATAACGGCCGACCCCAAACGGATGCCGTTGAGTACGTTCTTGACGCAGTGCGCCAGGCCGCTGACTGTCTGGCCGATCGCCGCCATGCACTCCTTTCGCACGATCTCGTTGTGCAGATGCGCGTTTTCCAGGGCCAGTGCGATCTGCGCTCCGATTGCATCGGTCACCCGCAGGTCGCCCTCTGCGAAGTCGTCGCCGCGCCGCTTGTTGATCAGTTCCAGCACGCCCCACAGCCGCTTGCTGCTGCGAAGGGGCACGCACAGTATGTTTCTCGTGATTATTCCGCTGGCCTTGTCAACCTTCTGATACAGCCGCGGATCGTTCTGGGCGTCGTTGACGATCAGCGGTTGGCCGGACTTAGCCACGTGTCCGCAAATGCCTGCCCCCGGCGGCAGGGGGATGTTCTTGGCCGTCTCGGCGCCCGGACCGGCCGTCACGTGAAAACTCATCCCGCCCGTCTCCGGATCGATCAGCAAAATGCTCGAGCCCTCGGCCCCGACTACCTCGGCCACCGTCCCCGCAGCCACGCCGAGGACGTGATCCAGGGCCAGTTTGCCCCCCAGGGCCTTGCTGACTGTCAGTACCGCGGCGAGTTCGTCGGCCGCCCGGAGGTGCGCCGGCACGTAGCTCCCGCCGTCTGCCGGTCCGGCCGTCACGTCCGCATGCGTCTTATCGGTTGAGGATTCCAAAAGGGACTCTCCATGCCCGCCAAATGGCTGCCACGACACGAACTCTCCCGCACGGCGACACCCGCAGGCATTCTATATCCGCCGCCGCCAAAGGCAACGTCTTTTGTCCCTCAGGCTGGCCTGGGCTTCAGCCGGCGACAGCGGGGAAAAGCCTGAGCGGCCGGGACCTATTTGCCGCTGGATCATGTCAGCCCGTCCGAAAAGGAAGGGGAAAAGGCACGTGAGGCACTCAAGCAGCAGACTTCGATCAGTTACGGGACGACGCAACTAAGTCTCTGTCCTTCGGTTCAGGCGATGTGTGTTGCGGCGTTGGAGTTCCCGGCAGCGCGTGACTTGCCGGCCCTCCGTCGATATCTCGCATCGGAATTCGGCTGGCGGGGGCCTGCGTATGGCGTTTGATGTTCCCTCGCATGAGGTGCAGGGCCCAGGCAAAAGTGCGACGGACGGTGTAAGAGAGCCCCCACATCCCGAATCCCTGCACGGCGGCATCTCCCAGATGCGCACTTACCTTGCGAGAAACCCGTTGGCGAAGTTTGCTCCGGTGTGGGGCGGCGTGCTCTGTCGGCGAGGCTGGACTGGTATCAGCATCGGCAAGGGGGATCTTGGTTTTGGGGCGAAGCAAGGCTATCAGGAATCGCAAGGGGTTATAGAAGTAAAGGTACGCGGCCAGCAGATTGAACTGCTTTCGCCACGGATTTGGATCGCGGGACGCGACAACGTGATTCCCATCAACGATGTGCGGTTCGACCGTTATGTTGTCCACGCTTTTGTAGGCAAGCCCAGAGGTATAGGTCTCGACATATAATTTCGAGCCGGCAGCGGGCGTGAGCATCAGCACTTGCATGTAGACAGCCCCGGCCTTCCGCAGCAATCCGACCTGATTCAACAGCCCACTTTGTCTCTTCCGTGTATACAACGGCTGCGAGTCATGATGCATCATCATGGGGATCGGAAAGATGCCGTTTTCTCTCAGAAGGCTGAACGCCTCGATGGTTTTGTCGGCATCTTGTCCCTTCCTCACCAGCGCGCCGGTCATGTCTTCCACGCCCAGCCACAGCGCCCAGAGCCCGGCCTTCCTGACCAGTGGCAGATGATCCTTCATTTTTAACGTATCATGGATCGTGGCCTCGGTACACCAGCGAACCTTACAGTGAGGCCTTGAACCGGCATTCACCTTTCGCGCCAACGCCTCGGCGATATCGAGCGTTCGTTGCTTGTCATTGAAGAAATTGTCATCCGCTCCCACGAAGAATCGGATGTGGTACTCGCGGTAGAGCCGTTCGAATTCCTCGGCGATCCGCTCGCCGCTCTTTGTACGATATTGCCGTTGGTTGTAAGCCGGTATCGGGCAGTACGGGCAGGTGAACTTGCAACCCAACGTCAGGACAAGTGACCCGATCCGGTTGTGCTTGCGAACCTGGTCCGCAGGGATGGCCAGCGATGCCAAGGTGGTGCGCCTGCCGGGCGGTTCGAGAAGGCGATATCCCAAGACCGGGTCCGGCAACTCATCGAGGTCCTCCACTATACGCTGGATGCCCGTATCGACCAGTTCATCCGCCACGCCGTCACGCCGGTCGTGTGCGTAGACCAGGCCGGGGATTCCATCGAGCAATCCGCTGTTGCCGGCCCGACGGAAGGTTGTTCTCATCGACTCGCTGCCGGCGCGAACGGAAAGTAACACTTCAAGCAAATTCAAAAGGACATACTCTTCGCCGGTGATGGCCACGTCCGCACCCCAGGGATTGGCCGGATCGGCGCTGAAGACGTCCCATGGCTCATAAATGGCCTTTGGCCCGCCGACAATAATCAGCGGCCGGTTAGTCGGATCGATCCGGCAGGCGTCTTGAATCAGTGCCTTACACTGGGCCGCGTGAATCTGCATGCTGGAGACCATGAAGACGTCGGGGATTCTCCCGTCCAGTCGCATCTTCGATGGACGAAAGTTGCGGTTCCACTGCTGGAGAACGATCCTGGTCTTGGCGAATCCGGCATCGACCATGGCCGAGCCGATAGCCCGCACGCCGGCCGGCGCCATGTGCATGTCGGCGTAGATGAACGGCAGCATTCGCGTGCGACGGTCAAATGCGCAGGCGATCACAGTGGTCAAGTCATGCTTTCCCGCGACGTTCCGCAATCGCAGGCGAATAGCGGCCAGTTCGCCTGGCTTGAGCAACTCATCGCCACGAGCGCGACGGGGTAGTTCCATATCAAATTGCTCCGCAGTAAAGTGAAGGACACCTTCGGTCTGTCAACTCTCGACGTGGATCCATCGCAAGCATCATACAGTCCGCGAGGAAGTCGGTCCAGCCGACATTTGGCGCAGATATGGACCAAGGGCCTGGCGGGGCGTCCCGGGCTGAGGGAGATTTGGTCACAGACGTGGCCTTGCGTCGCCTTGTCCCTGTGACCTGCCCCCAATATTATGTACCAACTTGAATGAGAGTCAGGCCAATGCATTCGCCGTGTGTTCCGGAGGGTGAGGCGTAGCCGAACCCGGAGGAACACACGGTCGCCCCATCTTGGGGCATGACGCAGCGTACGCTGCCGGCGTCTGTGGACAAGGCTGAGTTGAGGTTGGTAGAATATGAGGATGAGCGGTATGGCGACGTGTCGGAAAGGCGCGTGAGCCGTTAGAATTCAAGCAGAATGAGTTTTTTGGTAGGGACAACCGATCGCCCCAAAGGAGCAATTACACTGTGACCGAACACCGCATCGGTGACGTAACGATAAGACCGTTCGACGCGGAACGAGACGCGGAACGGGTAAAGGTGATTGTGGGCGAGATATGGGGCGGCGGAGACGATGCCCTTATAGAGAAGGAGTTCGGCGTCATAGGGGGAAGGCCCTGGTGCGAATGGTTGTCGCAGTCCGTGCTGTCGTATCTGCAGGCTGACGAGGCCAGAAGCTTCGTCGCCGAGCAGAACGGAGACGTGATCGGCTTCTGCTCCTATGTAATCGACGAGGCCCGCAGCCGCGGTACCATAGGGTACAACGGCGTAGCACAGAACCATCAGGGATTGGGAATAGGCTCGACGATGCTGGACTTCGTGTTGTCCGGCATCAGGGCGGAGGGAATGGAATATGTCGGAGTGATCGTGGCTGACAACGAGGAGCATCTGCCCGCGCGGCGTAATTACGAGAAGCACGGTTTTCGCAGGCTTACGGGCTACCAATACATGGTGCGAAAGGTCTAGCGGCGAACCAAGCCGGGGGTGGACCTGTGGTTTCCATGCTTGCGCGGTGTTTAGGGATGCCAGGAGAAATGCAATGTTCATTGACATTCACGCTCATGCGTATCGAAAGCCCGTGCCCTTCGTGGTTCAGTTCTGCAGCGTGGAGCAACTGATCAGTCGCTATGACGAAGCCGGGATCGAGAAGGGGGTACTGCTGCCCATTGTCAGTCCCGAGATCTATCTTCCCCAGGCGAACGAGGATATCCTCGAGATGACGGAGCAATACCCCGACCGACTCATTCCGTTCTGCAATATCGACCCGCGCGCCCTGACGAACTCGGTCGACGCGCCGCTGGACAGTCTGCTTAGGTACTACCGCGACAAGGGATGCAAGGGCCTCGGCGAGGTGATGCTGAATGTGCCGGTCATGGACCCCATGGTCCAGAACCTGTTCAAACACGCGCAGGATGTGGAGCTTCCGGTGATATTCGACGGCTCGGATCAGGTCGGCGGCGATTTCGGGCTGTACGACGACCCCGGGTTGCCGCAACTGGAGCACACCCTGCAAAAGTTCCCCAAACTCATCATGCTGGGTCACGGCCCGGTGTTCTGGTCGGAGATCGGTCGGTTGGAGACCCCGGGCGAAAGGAGCTCCGTCTTCGGCCCAGGCGGCGGCCAGGTAGGGTGTCGCCCCAGTGGTCCGATCAAAGAGGAGGGTGTCGTGCCCAAGCTGTTCCGCAGGTATCCCAACCTGTATGGTGACCTGTCCGACCTGAACCCATGGAACGCGTTGGCCCGCGATCCGGAGTATGGCCCCAAGTTTCTGGACGAGTTCCAGGACCGCCTCCTGTTCGGGACGGACATCTGCTTCTTTGACATGCCCCTGCCCATGGTGGACCTCCTGCGCGAATGGCGCGATACGAAGAAGATCAGCGAGGGGGTCTTCAACAAGGTTGCCAGAGAGAACGCGGTGAAACTTCTCGGTTTGTCGTAACGGAGGATGATGCGGCGCGACCACTTTGGGCGCAGAGCCCGTGGCACCATCAAGTATGCTCCATGGGAGATGATTG
>JASLZV010000006.1:6743-10052 GCA_030754715.1 Phycisphaerae bacterium | reverse complement strand
TCCGGTTCTCCGACGAACTCAAAGCCAACGCGTTCGAGCGACGTCTGGACCCCGGTTTCCCAAGAGCCATCGCCGGCCGCCATTTCCGATCGGCGCGATAGCCCGTGCGCTCCAGTCGGCAGTCGATGCCTTTATCAGTGTCTGCTCAGATGTGTTTCCTGGCAGTCGAACAGCTAGGCCTCAAGGGCTTCCAGGCGGCCATCTCGCGTGAGTCTCTTGCCGGTCGTGGCGGTCAATAAAGGGACCAAGTGTCCCAACTGTTTATCCGACATCCGCAGCATGCAACTCAGGCACATCTCCAGCAGCGTGGTCCTGGCCATGGTGTACCTCCCGTGGACCTCCGGAATGTGACAATGTCCCCGTCCACTACATCATAGGATGCGTTCGGGCGGATTAGCCCCAAGTCCCCGGTGTTTTGTGAAACATCTTGTTGCCGGCCAGCGGTGTTGGTATGTTCAATCGTCCATGGTAGTTACCAGGAACAAGATGGCCGGGAACCTCCGGCGGATCCGCGACAACATCGCCGATGCCTGCGCGCGCTCCGACCGGTCGCCTGAGATGGTCGGTATAGTGGCCGTTACCAAGACCGTCGATTTGGACACGATCAAGAATTGCCTGGAACTGGGCCTGATGGACCTGGGCGAAAATCGCACCCAGCAACTGGCCAGGCGATTCGAGGAACTCGACACATACCTGCAGCACCGGCGGAATCCTCTTTCCGGTACGGTCAAGTGGCACATGATAGGTCACCTGCAGCGAAACAAGGCGAAACTGGCCCTGCGGGCTGCCGACGTGATCCACTCGGTCGATTCGCTGCGCCTGGCCGAGGAGATTTCCAGCCGGGCCGAGCGCGATGAACGCGTGATCGACGTGATGCTCCAGGTCAACTGCAGCCAGGAGCCCCAGAAGTTCGGCTGTGCGGTAGGCGCGGCCAACCACCTGGGCGAGATAATCTGCACGATGAAGTACATGCGCCTGGTAGGCCTGATGGTGATGGCGCCGTTGGTTAAAGACGGCGAGGAATCCCGCTGTACTTTTGTCCGCTTACGGGAGATCTTCGAGGAGATGAAGCACAACAAAATCGGGGGCAACAGTTTCCGCCATCTGTCGATGGGAATGACACAGGACTACACCGTGGCGGTGGAAGAAGGGGCTACCTTACTCCGCATCGGCACGGCGCTTTTCGAGTGAGCGCCGCCCGGGGGATTAGAGCAGCCAACGCTTATCTGTAGCACCTCAGGGTGGTTGCGGCTTCGCCTAGCGGCGTCGGCCTGTATCGACGATGCAGCGGCATCGCCTGCTTCGGCCTCCTTGCCAGGCTTGTCCTCGCCCGGCCCTTCGACGCCCGCCCGCTGGTTGCTTGCGGAAAGCATTCGACCTGCTTGCCTGCCGGCAGGCAGGCAGGTCGAATGGAGACGATGGGACTCGAACCCACGACCTGCTGATTGCGAACCAGCCGCTCTCCCGACTGAGCTACGTCCCCGCATGGCTCCTTGAAGTATACGCGGAGCGGTCGGCGTTTCCACTACTTATCGGCTGTTTTGTTGCGTGGTTCGCAGGAGCATGTCGGGTCGGCAGCGAGATAGTTGCCGGTGGCGGTAAATGCCTGGGCGCTGCAGCCGCTGCAGATGCCTTCCAGACGGCCAAAGTCCCGCAGGTCGGCCAGACGGTAGTAATGAGGCGCGAAGGCGGCCTTCAACCATGTTTGCACAGTGAAGGCCCGAAAATCCCGAAAATCATGACACTATTGTTTTGGAATTGTTGGTGATTTTGGGGTTCGCGGTTTGTTTGCGAGTCACAGGCGGGGATTTGATGGCTTGAGGATTCAAGTTTGGATCGTTTGACTGTTGTTTCGATACCGAGAGTCGGGTTTTGTGCTTCTCACAGTTCCGGCGGTTTGTCCTTGGGCGTGTATTTCCTGACGAGCCGGATGAGGTTCTGCTGGTCGGGGTCTATTTCCAAGGAGGCGTTCCAGGCCTCCAGTCCATTGTCTCGCAAGTCGGTTTGCTTCCGGTCGAGCACGAATTGCGTCACATAAACGGTACCCAGGCCACGATAGGCGGCCGCGTCGTTCTTGTCCAGCGTCAGGGCCTTTTGGTATGCTTCGATGGCGGTGGGGTAATCTTTCAATCGATAGTGGCATGCCCCCATCTGGCGGTGGGGGGCAGGGTCATCGGGGGCCTGCTCGGCGGCGATTTCGAACACGCGCAGCGCCGACTTGCACCGACCCAGGGGGTTGGGCCCCTGGCGAAGGTACGTCGCACCGAGGTTCAGGAGGATCTTCGGCTGGTTCGTGTCAAGTTCCAGGGAGGCCTTGTACGCCTTGACCGCTTTGTAAAGGCGATTCTGACTGTCGTAGATAATGCCGAGATTGCTGTAGGCCTGCGGGCTGTCGGGGTCGGCGGCAACGGCGGCCTTACAGTATTCCTCGGCCAGGTCGTACTTGCCCAACTGGAAATAGCACGCGCTGAGGTTGAGGTTGGTATCGAAGTCGTCGGGGCGGATGATGACCGCTCGGAGGTAGGTGTGGACAGCCTTGCGAACGTACTCGTTGTACGCCTTTATGGTCTTGGCGGCCTCGGCCAGGATCTGGTAGTTGGTGCCGAGGTTGTAGTGAGGACGGAAGGAATATGGGTTGGTCTTGCAGGCGGCCTGGTATGACTGGGCGGCCAGACGGTGATTGCCTTGCTTGCGGCGGATGTCTCCCATGGCCGTGTGGGCAACCGAGAGGCTGGGGTCGGCCCGGATGGCCTTGGCCAGTTCGGCCAGGGCGGCGTCGAGGTCGCCGGTCTCGGCCAGCATCTGGCTCTCGGCGTAATGGCCAAACGCCCTTTCACTGCGTGCTTGTATGTTGCATCCCATCAGAGTTGCTATGGCCAGCACCAGCACTGCGGGAAGTATCCTTGTTTGTGTCAATACCGTCTCCTTCGGCCCGGAGCTAATGTGCTATTTCTACTGCGGGCGGCGGACCGGGTCAAGCGGCTGTGCTTTGGCCTTTCCGGTTCGTTGAACTCGGCGGTAGAATACCTGCGAGGAGATATCAACAGATTTCCGATGCGTTATCGGGCGGGCAAGACATTACGGATTAAATGTCGCAGGGAGATTTCGCGGCTGTTTGAGCGTGGTCAGCGAGCGTGGGACCGGCGTGTAACGCTCTTAGCGCTGCGTCGCGAGGGGGACAATATGCCCTCTCGCCTGGCGGTAGGGGTCTCGCGACGCCATGGAAAGGCGGTCGCACGAAACCGCATCAAGCGGCTGTGCCGGGAGGCATTTCGCCTGACGGCTAGCCAATTGCCCGCAGGATGGGAC
>JASLZV010000006.1:0-6733 GCA_030754715.1 Phycisphaerae bacterium | reverse complement strand
CCTATCCATGGAATCAAGGCTTACCGCAAGTCGGGCAGGCCGCAGCTCCCCCTCCAACTCGTCAAGGTGGAAACCGGGAACCTCACAACTCTGTTTCACATGGTCAAGGCATTAACCAAGGCTACACGTACGGTGAGAACTTGGACTCTCGGTATGACGACAGGATGGGACTATATGATGGTGGCGCGCGTCGGCGGGGAGTTTACGCTGCGAGGTTTGCAGGAGTCCCTGTGTGCCCTGGCGGCGCGCGTGACGGGAGCTGGCGAAAGAAAGGCAGCCTCCCATGAGGACTGACCGGATGATGCGAAGACTGCTTGAGGTACCGCGTGGGGGGCTGATCCGGTTGGTGTGGGCCTACCAGGTGGCGCTGTCGCCGATTTTGGGCCGGCAGTGCCGGTTCGTGCCTACCTGCAGCGAGTATTTCATCGAGGCGGTTTGGAGATACGGGGCGTTTCGCGGCGCATTAAAAGGCCTGTGGCGCATTTTTCGATGTCACCCGTGGAACCGGGGCGGATACGACCCGGTGGAGTAAGACAGTGGTACCTGGCGATGGCACGGCGATGGAGATCTACCGTACGGCGATTCCGATGCGGCGGTTTGAACATGCCGCGGCCATCCGGCAGTGTGCCGAAGCCATTGTTGTGCGCGTGCGACGGTCCGGCGGGCCGGCCGGCTGGGGCGAAACGCTGCCTCGCGATTACGTTACCGGCGAGACGCTGGATACCGTTGTGGGCGACCTGCAGGATGTGTTCTGGCCGGCGGTGCGACAGGGCCGGATGATTGGAGAAATCCCAACAGCGGCTGCAGGCGGACGATGCATCAACGCGGCGGAATGCGCGATAGACCTTGCCTGGTTCGACGCGTGGTGGGAGGCAGGCGAAGGCGGAGCGACGGAGTCCCTTGAGGGCTGCGGGCGTCCGGTTGGGGGAATCACGACCCGCGTTTCGGGCGTGCTCGGTTCGACCGACCCGGCCAGAACCGCGCGGGCGTTGCGGCTGATGCGGTGGTACGGCCTCGATGACTTCAAACTCAAATTGGGGCTGGGTGCGGCCGTGGACCGGGAGAATCTCCGCGTGGTCAGCGAGAAAATCGCACGGAGCGTTCGACGGGGCAGGTGTACGCTGCGGGTGGACGTTAACGGCGGATGGCCTCCCGACGAAGTGCCCCAGCGGGTGGCTGACCTGAAGCGATACGGCGTGTGTGTGGTGGAACAGCCGGTTTACTGCGGTGCGGGGGAGTTGGCCGAATTGGCGCGTCGTTGCGAATTGCCCTTGATGGCCGATGAGTCGCTGCTGAGCGATACCGATGCCCGGGCGCTGCTTGGGGTTGGAGCGAAGGTGTGGTGGAACATTCGCCTCAGTAAGAATGGCGGGCTGAGGCGGTCGGCGCGGCTTTGCCGGATGGCCGCGGCCAACGGCATCCCGTTTGTTGTCGGGTGCATGGTGGGTGAAAGCAGTATTCTGTCGGCTGCCCAACGCCGTTTGCTGCAGTGTGTTCCTCTACCGCGTTTCGTGGAGGGCAACTATGGCCGCTTTCTGCTGTCTGATGACCTGACAAGGCGGTCATTGCGATTTGGCTACGGTGGGCGGCTGAAGGTGCTCAAGGGCACCGGTTTGGGTATAGAGGTGGACGCGAGCAGATTGGCGCGGTGCAGTAACTCCGTTGCGACGTTGGAGGAGTAAAGACGGTCTTGGAATCCTCGGCTCGACGCCGGTCGTGACTCGTCGGCTTGACGTTCCGACAAATAGTGCAGGAGTTTTCGCAAACACCACAAAATCATTGTGTGTGACGCGATTCCTTCAGTACGACCGTACCAGGCGGGTGCTCAGTTCCTCGCGAAATGTTCCGTTTGTCCAGGTCAGGAGTGTTTTACCGGGGCATAGGGTGTTGGTATTGGGACACTGGCGATGCCCCACGACGTTTTCCGGTGGAACGTGGTACCTGGCTACCAGGTGGTATACGAGGCGCCGTAGTGAGGCCAGTTGGGCCGGTGTGGGCATCCCGTGTCGGAAATCTCCCACCAGACAGATCCCGATACCGTGATTGTTGTACTCGTTGTTGGGCGTCCCGCCACAGTGGGCGCCCCATTTCTGTTTTTTCCAGCGCCCGCCCGCCTCGATGTGCCCATCTGGCCCGCCCTTACCGCTGTTGATGACGAAATGGTACCCCAGTTCGTCCCAACCGCGGCGGCGGTGAGCGGCATCAAACATCTTGGCGTTACCGTTTTCACCGGCGCTGTGGTGGATGACGATGTAACGCCACTGACGGTATCCCTCGGTCGTCCAGAGGTCGGGCGTCTCTCTTCCGGAGCGGGCATAGGTTGAGCTGGCTGTGGCTGGGGAGCGGGAGACCCCCAGGTCGAGTCGGTGGGGGGGCACGGGTCCCAGCGAAGCCCTGTCGGCCGGTGTGCAGCCGCCCGAGCCGGCTAGCAAGGCAGCCGCCAAGATCCATATCCGTGTCCTGTTCGCGGGCGTTTGGGACTCCTTGGTTCTAATGGTCCTCATCCGTTGACTTACTAACGTATCGGCTGGTGAGTGGAATGCTCTTTAGCAAGGTGGTCGGCAAGATGCCCCAGCGAGTCGTGGGGCCTGAGGTTGGTCCGGTTTGGTATGGCCCCCTTTGGCGCTACCAGATGCGTGTAATGTCTTTGTTGCGCCGCCAGGATTGCCAGCTCTGTGTCGCCGGTAATGACGAACGGTTTGCGGTTCTTCCGCTGAAGTTTTCTCAGGGAAGTATCCCAAATTGTGGTCATGAGGTCCACCTTCCCGTACCTTGTGGTGGCGCACAGCATGGGGATGTCCCGGTATCGCGCCAAGCGC
The DNA here is from genome assembly GCA_030754715.1 of Phycisphaerae bacterium. Classification (GTDB taxonomy): domain Bacteria; phylum Planctomycetota; class Phycisphaerae; order SM23-33; family SM23-33; genus JASLZV01. Next base: position 3,914 of record JASLZV010000006.1, on the reverse strand, counting down.
TTTCGCAGGCGGACAAACTGGCCGGGGTCGTGGGGGCAAAACAGTGCCGGCTGGCCAATGCGTTTCAGGTGGGCCAGCACGCGGTCCATGGCCGCTTGGTCGCCCTGGGAGGAATCGGCGGCCAGTCGGGCGTCCACGAGATACACTTCCTGTGGGTCGGGGACGACTACCAGGCGCCCCTGGTATTGCTGAAAGGCCAACGTCGAATAGGGCAGGCCTCGGACGATTACCGTGTGGGTGCCGATCGGCGGGGTGGGCAGGTGGGGCTGGATCGAGCGCCCATACGTTCGAGTAAGGTGCAGCCGTCCAAAGTGGTCCTGGTGCATCGTCATGGACACGGTGACCCGCTGGGCTGACGGGCCCAGGAAACCCGTCAGATAGGGATTTTTCGCCTTGGCGTGCCACAAGGCGTCGGGCAGGATCAGCCCCGCGTGCAGGTCGTCCGCTACGGCGGCGGCCAACAGCCCCGCCCAGCTTGTCACCAGGACCACCGCGCCGGCCAGGGCCAACAGGCTCCAGCGGCACAGAAAACCGACGGCCTCTGGCAATGAAGAGCGCATGTGTCCTAGTACGATAACTGTTTCAAACGGGCCAGGCGGTCTTTGACGGGCGGGTGGGTGTCGAAGATGCTCTTGGAGCGTTCCTCGAACTTCTTGATCGGATGCACGATGTACAGCGGGGCGGTGGCGCGGTTGGCTACTTCGAGCACCTCTTTATCGCCGGCGAGTTTGACCAGCGCGCCGGCCAGACCGTCGGGGTTGCGCGTCAGCTGCACACTGCCGGCGTCCGCGAGGTACTCCCGCTGGCGCGACAGACACATCTGGATGATCCGCGCCAGAATCGGTGCTATGATGGCCAGGATGAGCGCCACGATCAGCAGGATCGCCTGGGCCGCGCCGCCGCCTTTGCTGTCGCGGCTGCGCCGGCGGCGCGAGCCCGCGCCAAACCACATACTCCGCAGAAACACATCGCACAGCATCACCAGCACACCTACCATCACCGCCATCAATGTCGCGTAAAGGATGTCGTAATGCCTCACGTGGCTCAACTCGTGGGCCATCACGCCCTGCAACTCGTCCCGGTTCAGTCGCTGCCTCAGTCCGATGGTGATGGCGACGCTGGCGTGTTTGGGGTTTCGCCCGGTGGCGAAGGCGTTCATGGCCGTGTCGTTGATAAGATAAATTTTCGGTACGGGAATCCCACCGGCCAGGCACAACTCCTCCACAACGTTGAATAGTTGCGGGTCGTCGACCTTTTTGATCTCCTTGGCCCGGCTCATTCCCAGCAGCGCCGATGAACCACCATAGTAACTCAGTAGCGTCAGCAGGAACGCCAGGGCAGCGGCGATAATAGCCACCGTAATACCGAAGGCGGGTTCTCCGCCGCCCCAGACCATTCCAATCAGCATGCCCAAGGCGATAAACAGAACCATGAACGCGCCGATCAGGATAAAACTGTTGCGGCGATTCTTTACGATCAGCGTGTGGAACGTTTCAACCGCCATCAGAAGCTCACTTTGGGCACCTCGCGCTGGGCCGGCTCGTCGATCTCAAAGTACTCCTGGTTTTTGAAGCCGAATGTGTTTGCCACTATGTTGTTGGGGAACTTCATCCGTGCGGTGTTATAGACGGCCGCCGAGTCGTTGTAGTGCTGGCGAGAGAAGGCGATCCTGTTCTCGGTGCTGGTAAGTTCCTCCTGCAGTTGGGCGAAGTTCTCGTTGGCTTTCAGGTTGGGGTAACTTTCTGAAAGGGCAAACAATTTGCCCAGTGCGCCGGTGAGCATGTTCTCCGCCTCGGCCTGGGCCTGGACGCCTTGGGCGGTAACAGCCTGGTTTCGAGCCTGTATCACGTTTTCCAGCGTCTCTTTCTCATGTGCGGCATAGCCCTTGACCGTATCCACCAGGTTGGGGATGAGGTCGTAGCGGCGTTTGAGTTGCACGTCGATCTGGCTCCACGCCTCCCGGCATCGGACGCGTTTTTGTACCAGGCCGTTGTACACCGCAATCAGGAACAACACGATCATGACAACCACTGCGATGACGACCCAAAGTCCAATCATGATAAGTCCTTTCATTGTGTTCGGGTATCTGTGAATTGCCTTGAGCAACCGCGAGCGAGGGTAACCAGTGGACCGATACAGGTCAAGGGCGAAGGGGAACAAGTCAAACAAGTCACCCCGGGGATTTGACAAGCACCACGTATTGAGATACATAGGGGGGAATTCGGTTCTGTCGCCTTTGCAGGGTGAACCCGTCACTATGAAGCGAATTAAACCGACAATCCTCGTTGCCACTATTGTCTGGATGGGTGCCGCCCCCGCGTTTGGCGCCCCGGCCGAGGGTCTGCCCGATGCGGATCAAAAGGAACTCGCCACGCTTGTCGGGCAGTTGGCCGATCCGGCCCGATCGGGCCAAACGAAACTCGAAGCCGCTGAAATGCTGCTTACCAAACCATATCCGCGGGCTACCGAAGCATTGAAGGGCTTCCTGTCGGGCATCAACCAAACGGCGCGGATTGCGATATGTCAGGCCATCACGCATGGTGGCCGTGCGGATAAGAGTTTCATCCAGCCACTGTTGGACATGCTGACCGGCAAAGACAAGGTTCTGCGCCCACCAGCGGCCCGCGCCCTGGCCACTTACAGGGACCATGGCGTGACGGACAAACTGGTGGCCATCGTGCGAGACCGCAAACGTGAGCGGGGCGTTCGGGTGGTTACAATATCTGCGTTGCAGTCGATACTGGACAAGCGGACAGTCGATGCGCTGGTGCATCTCTTGGACGATCCGGATGCAGCGGTACGCGACGCGTCGGCCGACGCGTTGGCTAAACTGACGAACATCAAGGCATTCCGGACGGATATTGGTCTGGCCAAGCGGTGGTGGGATCGCAACCGGAATAAGGCGCCGTCGGAGTGGCTAACGGCCTTGGCTGATAGCCTGGCCCGCAGCAAGACGGAATTGGAAGCCGACAATGTCCGCCTGCGCCGGCGGCTGGCCCAGGCGCTTCGGGACCTCTATAACGCAACTGCTCCCGGGCAGCGCCAGGCCCTGCTGATGGGCTTTCTGTCCGACCCGCTGGGGGATGTCCGCCTGGCGGGGGCCGATGTGATGGAGGAGAAGATCGCCGCAGGGGAAAAGGTTTCCCAGAAGGTTTCGGACCGGATCCTGGGGATGCTGGGCGATTCAGACTGGCGGGTTCGGAAGGCCTCGGCTTTGCTGGTGGGCCACCAGGGAGACGCCAAGGCGTTGGGGGCCCTTCTGGAGAGCCTTACGGATGAGAAAACACCGGATGTCCGCCAGGCCATCATGACCGGCTTGGGCCAGTTGCGGATGGCCGAGGCGCTTGAGGTAGTGTTGGTGGAAGTCAGCAGCAAGTATGACCGGGTAGCCGGCGCCGCGGCGGTGGCGTTGGGTCGGATCGCGGCTGCGCATCCGCTCAAGGGCGATCGGCTGGCTGAGGCGTCTGCGGCGCTGATTAAGCGATATTACCGGGGGGGCGGGCGTGCGGAAACGGTGCCTTTGCGCGAGGCGATCCTGACAGCAATGGGAGCCCTGGGACAAAAGGACTTCCTGCCTGTACTGCGAGCGGCAATCAAGGACGATGAGGCAACGGTGCGCCTGGCTGGGGTCAATGCGCTGGCCCTGCTTGGCGGTGGGCCTGATGCCGAACCGATTGCCTCCTTGGTTGGTGACAGCGACCGGGGTGTGCGCCGAGCGGCAATCGCCGCCTTGGGGGTGTTGGGTGGGCCTGAGCATCTGGCGACCATCCTTCAGCGCACCGACCCGAGAAACGAGACGGATGAGACCGTCCGCCAGAAGGCATGGGAGGTTGCAATGCACCTGCTGGCGGAGGCCGATGCGGACGTGCTGGAAACGCAGGCCCAGCAGTTGGCCGACAGGTCGGAGGCGATCA
>JASLZV010000069.1 GCA_030754715.1 Phycisphaerae bacterium | reverse complement strand
GAATAGGCCGCGTTTGTCGACAATGTCTTAGCGGTCCCGTCCTGACAGGCGCTGAAGAGCATCTTGTAGCGCTTCTGTGGGTCGCGCGCCACGGGGTCCTTAAAGATACCGGGAGCCAGAAAGCCGGGGATTTTCGAGTGAAAAACGATATTGGTCTTATTCTTCTTGTTTATGATTGGTTTGGTCCAGCGGAGGCCGTCTTTCGACGTTGCGTAACCCAGGACCTGCTCGCTGTCGACCTTGCGATCGGGAACATGCATCGTGTACCACATCTTGAAGATGCCTTCGGCCTGGTCGTATATCACCGTGCTGTAGTCCGGATCATCCAATTCCCATGGCTTGTCGCGGACAAGAAGCGGATTGCGGGGGTGTTTTACCGGCTGGTTGAGAACCTTTTCGGCGCCTTTGAGTTCTTCTATGATGTAGTCGTCGATAAACAGTTGCTTGCCGTTGATGATGAGGGCGTCGCCGACGATTTCGTCGTTGAGGTCCTTGAAAAGGCCCGGAGGGGCCTTCAGGGCCTTGCCCGAAACCATCGAACCGGTAAGGCAAACCAGAACCGCTGCGATCAACATTCCTGGAGTGAAGTGGTTTTGACGCATGAATGGCTCCTTTCAATCGACATTTTTCGAATTATCCGTTCGCAGGCCTCCCTATGCTATCGAAGGGATTGACCGTGACAAGACAAATCACCTGGAGCATCAGCACCGAGCGGGGTTTCCCCCATCGAATGAGTCTGCGGATGTCTATTTATCCCTCTCCGTGCGCTGAACAGGTCAAGTATTTCGCTGTTGTCCAGGGGCTGTTTTGAGCGTTTGATTGTGGTATGCGCTCACCATATCCCTGTAAACAGGGGAAAAACTCTTCTTCCCGAACCTAGTGGGACCGCCATAAACCGCTGCACATCCCCGGCAGATTCCCACCTGAACCACACCTGAATCCCGCCCCCAAAAAAACACCTACTGATGTGCACCATATCCGCACCATATTCTCCGCACCCGTTGTCCATGATCGACATACGCCGATTGGTCGGGTCGATGTGCTGGACAAAGCTGTTCTGCAATTAATTATCAAGAACCGCCAGAAGTATCTTGCGGCAAAGGCAAAGTGAAAATACAACTGGAACCCAAGATCATGCGGGCTCCAGCGAAATCGGGCCAGGTGGCTTCAGATACCGCCGCTGGCCCTACGATCGAAACCAACCGGGACAACAAACAGGATTGCAAAGGGAACAAAAAATGCACACTCAAGGTTATCCCAACAAGTTTCTGTTCATCGACAACGCCCACATTCTGGAGATGATCAACCTTCAGCGCACGGTCAACCAGGCGACAAAACACCCCGAACCGGTCATGCGCCTGGATTCCCCATGGGATCAGGACACCAACACGCTTGGCGGCATGAACGTGCTCTATGACGAACTGGAGGGCATCTTCAAGATGTGGTATAGCGTGTCGCATTACGCCGGAGAGGCACACGATGGGACATCGAGGCTTGCCTATGCCACCAGCACCGACGGTGTCAACTGGGAAAAACCCATCATGAATATGGTGGAGGTCAACGGGTCCAAAGAGAACAACTATATCCTGCCGGATATCAGCCTTACGCCGGCGATTATCGATGACCCCAGCGACATACCCGAGCGCCGCTACAAGATGATATTTGCCATCGGGAGCCGCGAAATGACGTGGGCAGGATTTCACAGCCCGTTGAATTTCGCGTATTCAGCCGATGGGATTCATTGGGAAAGGCCGGTGCACGTGAATCCGGTTTTGCGGGGGATCAGCGACGATTGCTTCTCGCTCATCTACGACGCCGACCGGAGGAAGTATCTGCTATTCACGCGCAGGGTTCCCAACCTCCCGCGAGATATCTCGCTGTACGGGAGTTACGACCTGGTCAACTGGGAGGACATGGGCCGCGTGCTGGTGGGCGGCGACGAGCACGATCCGCCGGAACTGTACAATTTTTATTACATGGCCCCGTTTCGCTACGACAAGTTCTTCCTGAGCATGCTCACCGCCCAGCACACCAGTCCGATCAGTGAATCGTATGACAGTTACAATCGCCCGCCGGACTACCCCGACACAATGTTGGGGAAGGTGGATATTCAACTTGCCTACAGCCGGGACGGGCGCAAGTGGCACAGGCCGGCGGTGAAGGACAGGACGGTCATTCCATGCGGGCCACAAGGCTCTCTGGACAGCGAGTCAGTATACCCATCAGAAAACCCCATCGTCAAAGACGGCCAGACGTGGATCTACTACCTGACGCAGCGGAACCGGCATTCGTGGTGGGACGTATGGGCGAAATGGGAAGAGGCCAAGTCCTCGCGGGAACGAGCCTTCGGCATGCTGGCCAAAATGCCCCAGGACCACTGGGTCTCGCTGGACGCCGGCAGCAAAGAAGGCTTCCTTGTCAATAAGGCCGCCTGGGGGCCGCCGCATGAGGTTTTCGTCAACGCCGACGCAAAAGGAGGTTCCATTGAGGTGGAACTCATAACACCGTTCGGGCAGGTAATGCCCGGGTACGGCCGCAAAGAGTGCATCCCAATCACTGCGGACGGCAGCAGGCAACAGGTGAAATGGAAAGGCGGCGGACATCCCTGGGATCTTGCAAAGGATTACCGCGGCGGCGTGATGACCAAGTTCTACTTGAAGAACGCGAAACTTTATTCCTATACCTTTACGCTGCCTGATCCCGACGGCAAACTCGCCCTGGATAATGCCAACCGACGATGGTGTGGGCTCATTAAGCACAAGTCCGACAACTGGGACCGCACCAGCACCGAACCGGCCACCGGCCTGCCGCCGCATTCCGGCCCGGGGCCGGAAAAAGGACAGGAAAAGCCCGGAGAGATGGTCCTGGACTTCTGAGAACTTCGCAGTGGACGAAACCGTCCCTTGGTTTTCTTTTTTTGAGACTCGTTGACAGGAGCAACCACCGTGAGCAATTTCAAGTATGCAGTGAACACCAACGGGTTGAAGGGATTGAGTTATCCCGACATGGCCGAACTCATATCGGAAACGGGAGCAGACGGTGTGGAGTGGGGGTTGCCGCCGAATCTCGGCGAAGCGGCCAAGGCCGCAAAGCAGATGGACAAACTCTCAAAAGACCATGGCCTCGAGGTGGCGGCCTACATTAACGCCGGTCACCTCTGGAAAACCGACCTGATGCGGCAGTACAGCGAGATACTGGCTTCGGTCGGCGGGAAGATGCTCAGGGTCGCCCCGCCGTGGCTTGCATACAATCTGGACGAATCGGTCCACCAGAAGGGCTCGTTCATGGATTTCTGCAAACTGACACGCCAGGGTCTGGAGAGCCTGGTTCCCCTTGGAAAGGAATACGGTATCAAATACGTCGTCGAGACGCATCCGGGCGGCCTGCCGGCCTCCCCCGTAACCGTCAGGTATTTGATGGAGGACCTCGACCCCGACTGCGTTGCCGCTATCTACGACGTGGCTAACGGCGTGCCGGAGGGGTTTCTTCGCCCCCGACACGGCGCCGAGGTCCTGGGGCCGTATCTCGGCTACGTGCACGTCAAGAACGTTCGTCCCAAACGCGAAGCAGACCACACCGACTTCAAGGTGAAACGCGCCCATTGGTGCTACGAGCTTTGCCCCATGGGCGCCGGGGTCGTCGACTACGTCGAAGTGTTTTTTGCCCTCAACACCGTCGATTTTAGCGGCTGGCTGTCCTTTGAGGAATTCTTCAAAGACTCCATCCCCGATGACGTCGCCACGGCCAAAACGCAGATCAAGGAAGCCCTGGACTTCATGAAAAAGTGTCAGGCCGCCGCCCCCACCGGCCCACAGGAGCCCTATACCATCTTCAACGATTGAAGGATGGACTACCCCCGAATGAGTCGCTCTGAGTCTACTGCGTAGTCTCAGCGGGACTCGCGTCACGAATCTTCAGAATCGCCGCGATGACCTGCCGGCGGGTCGTCTCCATGTCGGGCAACAGTTCCCAGGCCCGACCGTACTTCTTGTCGTTGGCACCGAACTCCCAGTTGGCATCCGCCTTGATGCGATTGAGCATCTCCAGGCCCGCCCTGCCTGCTTCGCGGGCTTTCGGCGAGTTGCCCTTGACCGCGCCCTCGCTTGCTTTGCGCAGCGTGAGCATATACCGGTAGTCGTCGATCCCCTCGCGCACCGCTTCCCACGTGACGGTCGGAATCGGTCGGCCTTTTTCGAATACCACGTGCCCGTGCAGATGCTTCCAGTCGCTGCGGAACTCTGAGTCGGGTGTGTATGCATGTACAAATCCAAAACGATCTTTAAATATGTTGTTTTCCGCGTAGCACCACAAGGCGACGCCTCTGAGGCCCAGATTCCACGCGTACTGGCCGAAAAAGTACCGTTCGAACGCCGGGGTGACCTCGTGGATCTGCCGGCAACTGTACGTCCAAGGCTGCTTGCCCATCTCCAGACACTTATCGACCATCTCAGGTGTACTGCAGTTGATCCAGACGTCGTAGAGGTGCCCAAGTGCCTTAACGCCGCTGCGGCCGAGAGTCGTGGTCGTTTTAATTTCCGGCGCTATATTTTTTATGCCCTCTACTATCTTGCGGGCACTTGCGATTCTTTCGGGTGATTCGATCTCGTCCCCGATGTAGCACAGTACCTCCGGCCAACCCCGACTGCGGTAGACCTTGTAAAGTGCCAATGTTATTTTCGGCTTATAGTGCCATGTGGAGACGTCAATCAGCGGGGCGATCAGCCCCAAGCCGCCGGCCCGCAGGATATCAATCAACTGCGCATAAGTAACATCGACGTTCGAAGGGATGTACTTATCCACATCGATCCTGGGTTTGCCGGTTTCAGCGTCCGTGACCTGGGCGTTATGATAAATCGTATAGGTAGTCATGCCGTGATCGCGCATATCTTCAACCGAGGTCTTTAGATACTCGGCGGTTCCGAATGCCTTGTTCAGTTGCTGCGGGCCGTAATAATACATAAAATAGCCCATCCCGTCCGGCGCTGACAATTCGAACGGCAGGACCTCCACTTCGAGCGGCACGTATGCGGTAATCTCGCCCGCGCAGATCGATACTTTCCCCCGATAAAGGCCCATAGCGGCATCTTTGGGCACCTCAACAGTAAGCCACAGACGCCGACTGTTGCCGGAAACCAGTTGCAGGCGATCGAAAGACCTCACCAGATGCTCCCATGTCTCAAACAACTTGGGATTCTTCCAAAGCGATTGGAATGTCACCTTGCCCACCCTCACAGCCGACGACGGGATGGTGCCTCCTTTCGGGCCTTTCAGATCCGAGACGCTAACTGTCACTTCTTCCACATCGCGCAGCGGATAAAGGGCAAACGTGATTGGCTCGAATTCACCTCTACATGCCTTGAGGCCGAGTTGGTTCAACCGCTCATCCGCGCGGGGGACCGACCTGTGTGTCATCGGCTGAGTATAAGGCCGGCGGTATATCACGAATCCCCGCGCCGTCTCATCTGCCGTGGGCGACGGCGGGTCCCACGGGTCGCGAGTCGCCAAATCCACCTTCTGCGTGCCACCGAGATAGCGGTCGCGGCCGGTCGCGTCGGTCAGCACCACATTGTACTTGGCTTCGACCTGGGGGGCTGAGACACGATGCTTGAACGAAACCACCTGCTTACCGCCGGCGGACAGCAAAACCGCTTGGCGGTAACTCGACGCCTTTTCGCCGGGCGTCGTGATCGTCAGAGAAAGTTCGCCGCTGAAATCCTTGCCGGTCTCGTTCACCACCCGAAAATCAACCGTACTGTCGCCGGCCTGCGGCTCGCGCAACATCGTCACATCCCAGAAATACGGCGAAAAGTCATTCTCGATATTCAGGTAGCCGAACAGCGATGAGTCTTGAAATCCACGCCCGCCGGTCGAGTTCCAGGAACTGTACATTTTGTCGTGCTCATTTGTGCCGTCGACGAGCAAAGCGTGACAACGGTTCAGGTTGAACCCCCATGTCTTCGGCTTTGTATCCGATCGGAGCCCAAGCACCGCCAATGGAAGTGCGACCTCCACCTTGTAGCCCGTCTCGGTGGCCACGGCTGCAACGTCAAGGACGTCGTCGGTGAGCGTCTTGAGTATGTCTCGGCTTGTAAGGGCAATCAGCGACGAACCGTTGGCGTGGATCAGGTGCTGTGTAAACGTTTTCCTGTCGCAATTCGTGTCCAGGAAAACCTCGATAACGCCGGCCTTGGAGTACTGAAACTCGCCCTTGGTTTCCGCCACTTCCGCCCTGAATCTCTCAATATTACCGACCTTGCATTCGACGAAGACGTACAGATTCTCATCGTCGAAACAGACCCGTCCGACTGTCTGCTCGCGGTGCAACTCAGGGGCTTTTGAGTAGATACTGAAGCCGGTCGCCTTGGACGCATCCTTCCAACAACGATCATCGCCCCTACCGTCGATTATTGGGGCGACATTGGTTCTAGCCGCAAGCAGTGTTCTGGTCTTTTGCGCGGCCTCCTGCGCGTTACCCTCAAGCTCGCCGGCGACAATCGCCAGAAGCGGACAGATCATCATAGCGTACCATTTCGTCATAACAGGTGTTCCTTTTGAGTGTTTCAGTATCCGTTGGGTGTCTATCTCACCTTGCCTAATGTTTTCCGGGTTACGCTCTCGCATGACCGCCACACTGTGTTTGAGCGGGCATCATCGCGGTTCTAGTAGCGGCCGGCAAGGCGGACCGGCCTATATCCGAACATGCCCCTTGACCCACGGCCGGTCAATACGTGTGCAGCCCTATGATTCCTGCTGCGGCAGGGACGCCGTATCCGGCTTGCGTGCAGCCAGTACCTCATCCAGTCGGCTGACCGGCGTGGTGGCCGGAAACTCGGCAAATGCTTCCGGATCGCTTTCGGCTAATTCGGCGATTCCGATCATCGCCGCGATGAATGCGTCGAGCGTTTCCTTCGATTCCGTCTCGGTCGGCTCAATCATCATCGCTTCTTTGACCGTCAGCGGGAAGTACACCGTCGGTGGATGGAAGCCCCGGTCGATCAATGCCGTGGCGATGTCTATTGCTCGAACACTTTTTTTAGCCTGCCGGCCGGCGGAGAAAACGCATTCGTGCTTGCACAACTGTCCGTATGGCAGGTCGTAGTGCCGGCGCAGCGATTCCTTGACGTAGTTCGCGTTGAGCACGGCGTTTTCCGAGACCGCCGTCAGACCGTCCCGCCCCAGCATGAGCATGTAGGCGTACGCCCGCAGAATGACGCCGAAACTGCCGTAAAACGGCGCGATGTAGCCGATCGACTTGGGCAAATCGTAATCCAGGTAACACGAGCCGTCCGTCCGGGCGCGGATGACAGCCGTGGGCAGAAAGTCAACCAGGCGATCGCACACACCCACCGGCCCGGCGCCTCTTGTCACGCCGCGAAAAGCATACGTCAAAAAACCGCAACAGGCCCGTCAAAGATTACAAACCATAGCAGACCGCACAGGGGCTGATCAAGGCCGTCAAATCGCGCGCCCAAAGCTCGGCCACAACAGCCGCCTAGTGCGCCACGATCGAAATGATGAAGGAACCGCTTCTCGTGCCGAACAAGTCTAGCTGGCCTGGAGTTCCTCCTCGTGACGTTCGAGTTGGTTCTTCATGCGGGCCAAGATCGCCGAGTGCATCTGGCTGACACGGCTTTCGCTCAGGTCGAGCGTCTCGCCGATCTCCTTCATGGTCATCTCTTCAAAGTAATACAGAATGATGATTAGACGCTCGGCCCGGTTCAGCCCGCGGGTAAGCAGTTCCTTGATGTCTTTCTGCTGAGCATTGCGGATAGGGTCGTCGCTGCGATTGTCTTGAAGCACGTCGATCTCGCGGACTTCCTTGTTACCGTCGGTCTCGTACCACTTGCGGCTTAGCGATACCACGGCAGTGGCGTGGGCGTCTCGCTGGAGTTTGCGGAACTCCCGAAGCGAGAGCTTCATTTTCTTGGCCAGTTCCCTTTCGTTCGGCC
>JASLZV010000068.1 GCA_030754715.1 Phycisphaerae bacterium | reverse complement strand
ATGGCCTCGTACTCGGTCTGCATGTCCCGAAGTTGGCGGCGATGCTCGCTTACCACTTCGTCGGGCGCCTGGGCCAGGAAGCCCTTGTCACCGAGACGTTGATTGAACTCAGCGATCCGGTCGCCGAGTACCGCCAGTCGCTGTCGGAGCAACTCCAGCCGGTCGTGCTTGGTGGTAGGGGGGTTGGCGATGTCATCAAGGACTTTCTGGGCCACGTAAATCGGCGTGTCCATAGCAGCGCCGATGGCAATCGCATCGGATGGCCGAGAGTCAATCGCGACCTCTCCGCCGAGCGTGCTGAGGTACAGTGTGGCGATGAAGGTGTGGTCGCTAAGGTCGCTTATTACGATGCGATCCACACTGGCACCCAGGGCTTCGATGACGTTGGCCAGCAAGTCGTGAGTCATGGGGCGAGGCGCGGGGATGCCCTTCAACCGTCGGTCAATCGCCATCGCTTCGTAGGTACCAATCATGATGGGGAAACCCCTGTCCCCGTCAATTTCTCGAAGGAAAATGACCTGCTGATCGCCCAACTCGGTGATCAAGACACGCGATAGTTCCATTGGCACGTCCATCTACACATCTCCACCGCGGGATTCGGGATTCCTGTATGACATTCTATGTTTGGCAGTCAGATTGCACAAGTGATGATCAAAACCGTCAACCGGGCCAGGACGCGCGTCGGACCGACCGGGCGTGAGTCAGGTCTTGCCTTTGACTACCCCAGTCAATTATAAGACCTCTTCTAGGAGTGCAGAAGATGAGTAAGACCTGTCGGGAGTGCGGCGCGAAGTGCTGCAAGTACTTTTGTTTCGAGATTGACGAGCCGGACACTTTCGAGGAATTCGAGGACATCCGCTGGTACCTGTGTCACGAAGGCGTCACAGTCCACATTGATGAGGGCGACTGGTACATGAGCATCGACAACAAATGCAAGATGCTTGCCGACGACAATACCTGCACGATTTACGCCACCCATCCGCTGATATGCAGCAAGTACGATCCGAAAAGCTGCGACCACACCGGCGGTGACTATGGGTATGATGCTCTGTTCCGTACGCCTGAAGAACTGGAGGCTTACGCTCGTAAAACACTCGGCCCGGCTGCATACAAACGCGCCAGGGCCAAGGCCCTGGCCAAACTCAAAAAAAGGCAGGAGAAGAAAAATCGCAGCAGGAAGAACCACCGGAAGAAGTAATGCCGATCGCGGCAGGAGCAGGAATTAGCGAGGTCCCATGTAAGTGCGTGTTGGGGCGGCGATTGGTCCGTGATTTACATGGGCCTTGTAGATAAACCGTCAAAAGGTCACAGCGTTCCCTATTTTTCAGCGGGGCCAGTGGTGGCTGCATCCGAGGGTTGTTGTTGAATTTTCTCCAATGCGGTCGTAGCGGCCGCACGTACAATCCGATTGGGGTCTTTCAAGGCTTCCGTCAGGGCCGGAACAACCGCCTTGGCCGCCGGGCCGATCTTTCCCAAAGCCTTGACGACGGAATGCCGCACATTCCAATCCTCCTCTTTCAAAGCCTTCGCCAGAGCAAGTACAACGGCCTTGGTTGCAAGACCAATTTTCCCCAGGGCATCAGCAGCGTGTTGCCGAGTACGAGGAGATAGCTGCTTGTCGCTCAGGATATCGACCAGGGCCGCAGCGACTTCTTCGGTTGCTGCCCCGGTCCTGCCCAAAGCCCAGGCGGCGCCGCTTCGCACGTTAGAAGCTTCGTCTTTGAGAGCCTTGATGAGCAGAGGGACAGCATCTTTGGCCTGAGGACCGATCCTTCCCAGTGCCCCGGTGGCCCCGTATCGCACCTCCTGATCGTTGTCATTCAATGCCTCGATAAGGTGGGGCACGGCCACGGGCCCGATTTCGCCCGCGGCGCGGGCGGCGTAAAACCGCACATAGTACGCTTTGGAGTTGAAGGCCTTGATGAGGGTGGGAATTGCCGACTGGCCGATCTTTACCAGGTCCTCGGCGGCGGCCCGGCGCACGTAAGCGTCAGAGTCTTCCAGTTCTTCGATCAGAGCATCAATTCTCTCCTGTTGTGCTGTCTCTTTGTCCTTGCACCCGCTTGGGGCCAGCAGTACTGCGACAAACACAACCAACACAGTGACAGACGGTTCGTGTCTCATTCTTGGGCTTCCTCTTTCCGGATTTCGTGGGAATGTTCCAGCCGGACCTGAACATGATACGCATAATACTCCGCCAGTGAGGGGTTGTCTATGAGGGGGATAAGGTGCTTCAAACCACTGGGGAGGCATGGTACACTTTCGGGCTGCAAGTAAACGTCCGGAGAGAATTTGCAAATGAAGTTCATACCTGTGAAAGGCACGCGGGATTTTTATCCGGAATCCATGCGGCTGAGGAACTGGATTACCGAAACGTGGCGGCGGGTTTCGCTGCGCAACGGCTTTGAGGAGTACGACGCGCCGATCTTCGAGTATCTGGACCTGTTCACGGTCAAGAGCGGGCATGAAATTGCCGAACAGTTGTTCAGTTTTACCGATCGCGGTGGGCGCAACTTGGCGATTCGCCCCGAGATCACTCCGTCGCTAGCCCGGATGATTAACGCGAAGATCAACTCTCTGCCGCGGCCGGTCAAGTGGTTCTCCCTGCCGCGTTTGTGCCGTGCGGAAAACCCGCAAAAGGGACGGCTGCGGGAGTTTTTCCAGTGGAACATCGACATAATCGGCGTCGAGAGCGAGTTGGCCGACGCCGAGTGCATTCTGGTGGCGGTCGATGCGCTGCGGGAGATGGGCCTGGGCGCTGACGATGTGGAGGTGCGAATCGGCAGCCGACCACTGACGATGGCGATGTTGAAGGCTGCAGGTGTTCCGCCGGAGAGTTTTGAAGAAGTCTTGGGCGTGCTCGACAATCGCCCCAAAATCAGCGAGAAGGAGTTCCAGGATCTGGCGACGAAGGTGGGATTGGACGGCAAGCAAATTGACGCCATACGCGTTTTCCAAGACGTTTCTGACATTGAGGCCCTTGAGGCACTGGCGAAGGGGGAAAAGCACTTCAGCGGCTGCCAAAAGGACGTTGACCGGATTTCCATGCTCTGGAGGCAGTTGGAAGATTTTGGAATAGCGGACTACTGCGGTCTGGACATGCGGGTTGTCCGCGGTCTGGCGTACTACACGGGAATTGTTTACGAAGTGTTCGGGCGCGGAGAGTCGCTGCGGGCCGTAGCAGGGGGGGGACGCTACGACAACCTACTGGAGCTCCTGGGTGGGCCCAAGATTGCCGCGACGGGCTTCGGCATGGGTGACGTGGTGCTGGAAATACTGCTGAGGGAGAAAAGCTGCGTTCCGGACCTGGGCCGACCGGTGGATTTGTTCGTAATCGATGGTGAGGATGGTGCAATGCCTGTAGTGACGGCGGTGGTGGGGCGGCTGAGGGCGGCTGGGGTGGCGGCGGAATTCTCCTATAAGCGGCAGGGGGTCGGCAAGCAGTTGAAGGAGGCTAATCGCCAGGGTGCACGGGCGGCGGCTATCGTGCGGGCCGACAACGTGACGGTAAAGGACATGGCCACCGGCCGACAGCAGGACCGTCGACTGGACGAGTTTCTGGCCGATCCTCTGGCGGGCTTGTCAGACAGGCGGTAAGGGGCTGATGGTCCAGCGCAGCGTACATTACGAGGCGGCCTTCGAAGACTACCTTCGCGCCAAGGGGTGGCCTTACGTGGCAGTCGATGAGGCCAAGAGGGCGATTTTTGCGGACGCGGCGATCAATAGTTTCGATTTCCTGGTGTACAGTGGTTCGGGGGCAAACCTGCTGGTGGATGTGAAGGGCGGAAGTTTCCTGATTCGGGCGCCGGCCGACGGCGAGGGCCCAGACGCGCGTGGGAAAACTGGATCACGCGGCAGGACGTGGAGGGCCTGGTGGAATGGGAGAAGGTATTCGGGGAGGATTTCCAGGCGCTGCTTGTGTTTGCATATTGGCTTCAAGGCCCGCCGCAGCGGGCGCCGTTCGAGGAGGTACACCTGTTCCGTCGGCGGCATTACGGATTTGTGGGGATTTGGCTGGGCCAGTACGTGGCGGCGGGCCGGCCCAGGATCGCAAAATGGCAGACGATCGCGATGCCGACAGCGGCATTTTCGCGGCAGGCGCGGGATATCGCGGGGTTCTTATGAGCCCCGGTTTGCCCGCAGCGTGGTCGGGAGAGTTGCAAGGCGTCGCGGAGGTGGTATAATGTGGACGTGATGAACCGGCAAAAAGTAACGTTGGGCGTTTTGGCGCTGGTGGGGATGTTGTTGTTGTGGTCCCCGGCGGCATGGGCGGCGGCGCGGTTCCGGAGGGCACCGCAGATCGAAGCTCCCCATCCGTGGCTGCCGGTGATATATGCAGTGACCTTCGTTCTATGTGTTTGCGCCGTTGCGTTCAAGAACCCCCGAAGAAGCCACCTAGACTGATTGGGAGAGCACAGATGAAAAAGATACTAATTGCGGTACTGGTGTGTATCAACGTGTCGCTGCTGGTGACACTGATACTGGGTGTGGGCCCGACCAAGGCAGAGGCCCTCGAAGGCTCAATCCTGCGCGACAACTACATCATGATTACCGGGCACATGCTTCATGAAGGCCGGGATGGTGTCTATGTGGTCGACTTGGCGACCGGGAGGTTGGCCGGGTGGCAATTTGATCCCAGCAGCAAGCGGCTGAAGTTGGTGGGAACGCGACGCCTCAGGAGCGACATCCCCACGCGGAAAGCCCTCTAGTAAGCCACTATCGGCAACAGGAATACAACCATGAAGAATACGCAGAATACCACCATCGTACTGCTGACGATTACCGCGGTTATCATGACGGCAATGCTGATATCGGTCTACACGGGAACTGGGGGGTCGGCCTACGCTTCGGGGAACGTATCTGTCCGGCAGGACAGATACATCCTGGCCACTGGCGGCTACACTGATACCATTGACCTGCTGTACGTGATCGACATAGAAAACAGGACGATGATCACGTATGCCCCGAACGTCAATAAACGGTCGATTGATGTAGTTGGCCAGAAGATTGCGCTCGACCGGATATTTACCGGGCGGTAACGAACCGGCGCGTCCAAACCGGGGCCGGAAACGATCCCTCGGCGGCATTGATCTGGCGATCGCACTGTGCTACCAAATCCGGCCTGCCGTGACGCCGCTGGTAGATGCTCAACCCCCACCGCCCATGGAAATTCTCTGCATCAATCGCCATCATCCACAGCCGCAATTACCTGACCACGCCCGGGCGTCCGCCAAAGGCGTACCTTGGCGTGGTCAAGGACCTCGGCCGGACGGTTGTCCGGAAACTCCCACCCTCGCCGCAATTGCCAAAGAATGACCGGGAGGGTCCTGAATCAGGAGGAGTGGGCAAATGACAGCCACGATCTGTGCTGATTTCGCCTTCGTCGGCAGGAACGTGCGGTGCTGTACAGCCTTTCCATACAGGCACATCGTAACATAACATATATTATCGGACGTTAGGGAATGAGGCAAATCTGCTGCTTGTTGATCTGCTCCCCTAAAACTGGTCCAATCGGCCTCCGGATACCGCGCCTGTGTGGATCTGTGGTCGGTCGGCTTTCCGTGGGACCGCCAAGTGGCCGGACAGAATGCATTGGCCTGACTCTCATTCAAGTTGGTACATAAATTGGGGGCAGGTCAAACCGTTACCGCATCCGGCCGCAATCGGTGGGAGACCGGTAACCTCGCGACCATTCTTGAGGCCACAGCGAGAGAGGGAATGATATGGACCGTAACTGGGTACTGGCACTCGAGCAGCAGACGAACCTGACCATCTCTGCCGGCGATGTGTCCGCCCTCGCCAACGCGGTGCGGCGGGGTGCGGATCTGCGACTCTACATGGACGCCGGAACGTACGAGGAAACGCTGTATTTCCAGCAGACCTATGCGGGTGACGGCGACGCCTTTGCTGGCCTGATGAGCCACCACCACAGCTACATGCACCGCGGCCAGGACATCGAGCAGCCGTACATCAGCATCTTCAAGTACGACACCTCCGGCGCCTACTCGCACGTCAAGTGGATGATGGGCAACGAAACCCTCGACGAGAGCAAGGCGTATCCCTACGGCGTCTACCGCTGGTTCGTCTGCGACCGCTGGCGCCTGGTGTACGAGCACGACGCCGCGGGGAACCGGATGCGTGGCGATCTCGAAGAACTCAAGGAACTTGTCCGCCGGGGACGTACGGTGCAGGTAGGAATCCAACAGTTATTCGGCCTCGCGGAGGGCACGGTGGATGGGCCTTCGCACATTTCCTTTGTCACGACGATGCAGCCGCTGATCGAGGATGGACATGTCCTATCCAACTGCGATCTGGTCGTCGTGGGAGCGCCCCGCTGGCCGTTTTCCTGGGCAGACGGTTTGCACGTGGCCATGATCCGGCCCTCGACTTCCGGCGAGATCCTCTGTTTCCTTGCCGAGCCCGGGAAGCTTCCCTTCACACGGATGATAGAGCGTCGTGGCATGCAGTGGTCGGTGGCCGAAAAGGCGTAATGTCGCGCGGGAGGGAGAAAGCGAGAGCTCAAATGCTCGACCTATGGAGTGAGGAGGCGCAATGAAGACGGGGAGCAAACCGATCATTGTCCACGATGCACGAACAATCCTGGAGTTGCCTGCCTGCCGGCGGGCGACCGCCGTGGATCGCATGGCGCACCGATGGTTTCTGGAGCCGGCGTCGGCAGAGGAAGGCAGGCCCGACGTGCTGCTCGGGCCGCGGTTCGCGGGTGCCGCCGTTGATGCGTCAAATGCGGGGCCTCCTCCACCTGCCTTCTCTCATTTTCACTAGGATTTCGTGACCATCCTGAAAATCGCCGCCGGTCGTTGGGAATTGGCCAAACCCGCACTTCGCGGTACAATGGTCTAGTCCTGACGGCGCTGAGTGTGAATGGAGATCGGAGGTAGTGTGATGAATACTTTGCCCCGCAGTTATTCGGCTTTCTGCGCCTGTGCCTGGGCCCCCACCAGCCGTTCCACGCGCGACAGTCTGTCCAGCATCCACCATAGTTGGCCGCGGCTGATTATGTTATGCGCATCGGCGCTGACGGTGCTCCTATGGTCGGGGTCCGTTGTCCGGGCCGGGGCCTTTGACGACCAGACGGCATCGCTGTTCCCCGACTCGGACCCGATCGGCGGTGGGTTTCGCGGCGGGCCCACCAGCTGGGGCGATTACAACAACGATGGGTACGTGGATATCAGTTTCTCCGGCTCGAGCACCTCGGTCTGGAAGAATAACGGTGGTACATCCTTCTCGTGGGGAGGGTGGCTCAACAGCACCGGCCCCCACGTCTGGGGGGACTACAACAATGATGGGCTGCTCGATGTCTACAGTCCTGCCGACAACATCCTGTTGCGCAACCAGAGCAGCGGCAGCTCAACGTCCTTCGACAAACCGATTACCATGCCCACGCGTCCTGCCCAAATCCCCAATAGCAGAGGCGCCAGTTGGGCTGATTACAACGGCGATGGGTACCTCGATTTGTATGTCGCCGGCTTTTCGTCGCCAAACAACACTGGGCTCGTCTCCACGCTGATGATAAACAACAGCGGCACGTCCTTCTCCGGGTCCACCATCGCCCCGGTCACCAGTTCCGTTGGCGTCACCTCTTGCGACTGGGACTCCGACGGTGACCAGGACTTCTACGTTTCCAACTACCATCTGCAAGCCAACGGGTTGTGGAGAAACAACGGATCGGCCAGTTTTACCAATGTCGCCGGCACGCACAATGCCACCGGCGGAAGCGGCCATTCCATAGGGTCGGCGTGGGGCGACATCGACAACGACGGCGACCTCGATCTTCACCTCGGCAACACGCCCCGTCCGTACCGCAACGACGGCGGCAACTTCGTCGACGCCAGTGCCCAGTGGGGCCTGACCGACGGCGGCAACACTTCTGCCTTCGGCGACATGGACGGGGACGGCGACCTGGATCTCTACGTTTCGCGCGCCGGCCCGGATCGCCTCTATCGGAACAACGGGGGCAGCG